>JAYYCN010000083.1:0-3980 GCA_036161795.1 Bacteroidota bacterium | reverse complement strand
TGTGATATCGCGTTTATTAGGTAGTGCTGGTAGATTGTTTTTAGCCGCGGTCATCCTTCAAAAATTTCTATTTGAACCATGGGGGATTAGCTTCCCTATTTCTGTAGCCGTTATTATCGGATTAATTTTATTATATACAATCAAGGGAGGTATTAAAACATTGGTATTTACCGATGCCATTCAGAGTGTATTCCTCATCGGAGGGTTGGTTATCGCATTGGTTTCGATGTTGCAATCTGATCTTTTATCGCATTTAAGTTTTGTGAGTGTTATTCAATCAGTAGGTAGAACTGAAATATTTGAAACAAATGTTTTAAGCTCAAGTTTTTTTGGAAAGCATCTTATAGGAGGTATGTTTATCTGTATTGCTATGACGGGCTTAGATCAAAATATGATGCAGAAAAACCTAAGTATTCGAACGCTTAAAGAAGCTCAATGGAATATGTTGAGTACTTCAGCGATCGTGGTATTGGTAAATGTGGTGTTCTTGACTCTTGGGTTGGTGATGATTGCCTTCCTTCAACAAAAAGGGATCATACAGAACGGTGTAAGTTCGATTGCTTCGGATTTGTACTTTCCAACGATCGCGTTGGAGTATCTTGGTGGTGTCGCGGGGATGGCTTTTATTCTTGGCCTAGCTGCTGCCACTTTTAGCAGTGCGGATTCAGTTTTGACCACTTTAACAACCAGTACCTATTTTGATGTATTTCGTTTTCAAGATGAAGGGCTAAGCGATCGTCAATTAAAAATTAGGCGTATCTTACTGCATAGCACCTTTGCCGTACTTTTACTTTTATCCATATTGGGTTTTAATCAGTTTTCGGAAGGACCCGTAATAGATATTGTTTTGGGTCTTGCAAATTATACATACGGTCCCTTGATTGGTTTATTTGCTTTGGGAGTGTTTACTCAAAGGAAACCTTCTGGTAGAAAAGTAATTATTGTAAGTATTCTAGCTCCTTTATTGAGCTGGGGCATTGGGCAATACACCTATGTATTAGGTCTTCTTGGATTTGAAACCCTGCACTTGACCTATCAATTCGGATATGAATTGATTTTAATCAATGGGATTCTGTCTTTCTTAGGTTTATTTGTTGGATCAAAAGTATCCCAAGGTCTTTAACATACTCTTATAGCTCTGCTCCTTTGCAAAAAGCTTAAAGGAGTATTCACCATTCTCATCACGATCAATGATTACGTGCTTTGGTGACGGGGTTAAACAGTGTTGTATTCCTCCAAACCCCCCGATGCTTTCCTGATAAGCCCCGGTATGGAAAAAGCCGATATATAGTGGTTCTTCATAATCGTATTTCGGTAGATAAATAGCGTTTACGTGCTGCTCTGAGTTGTAATAATCATCTGAATCGCATGTGATACCACCTAATAGTACCCGTTCGTATTCCTGATTCCAACGATTCACAGGCAGTAAAATAAACTTCTTGTTAATAGCCCATGCATCGGGCAATTGAGTCATAAAGCTTGAGTCAATCATGTTCCATTTCTCACGATCATTTTGAGCTTTTTGATCTAATATATTAAAGATAGTTCCTCCACTTTCTCCTACGGTGAATGATCCGAATTCTGTAAAAATATCTGGTTCAGGAATTTCATTCTGCTCACAAACCTGCTTGATTTGAGAAACGATTTCTTCGGCCATGTACTCATAGTCGTAATCAAAATTGAGTTTGTTCTTGATAGGAAATCCTCCTCCGATATTTAGTGTGTCCAGTTCAGGACATTCTCTTTTTAATTCACAGTACACACGAAGGCACTTGTGTAATTCATTCCAATAATAAGCAGTCTCGAATATGCCCGTATTGATAAAGAAATGAAGCATTTTTAACTCAACTGGAGGATTTGTTTTCACAGCAGATCGATAGAAGGGAAGAATCTCTTTAGACCCTAGGCCTAATCGACTTGTGTAGAACTCGAATTTTGGCTCCTCCTCAGAAGCAATCCGAATGCCGCACTTGAATTTTTTATCTGTATACTTGGTAAGTTGGTTAACTTCACGTTGATTGTCAAATACGGGTATTACGTTGGTCCATCCGTTATTAATAAGGCCAGCTATGTTTTCCAGATAAATATCACGTTTGAATCCGTTACAAACGACAAATTTGTCCTTGGTTATCTTGCCTTGTTCCTCTAAAGTTTCAATAATGTTGATGTCAAATTGAGAAGAGGTCTCTATATGAACTTCATTCTTTACGACTTCGTCCAAGACGTGTTGAAAGTGGTTGCTCTTGGTGCAATAGCAATAGTAATACTTCCCCTTGTAATCAGCTTTTGCAATGGCAACATTAAACCAAGATCGCGATCTTTTAATATTCTCAGTTATTTTAGGTAAGTAAATAAATTTCAATGGCGTTCCATATTGTTTTACAAGTTCCATTAAGGGGATGTCATGAAATGAAAGATCGCCATATTCGTCAACCTGAAATTCTTCAACTGGAAAGTCGAATGTTTGTTGAATGAGGTCAATATATTTATTTCCCATGATGTAAGTGAGTTAGATTGTGAATTTTTCGCAAATTTAGGTTAAATAGATGGGCGTTATTTCCAATGTTTCAATTTAATGGTCGAATTTTTCCTGTATTTATCATTCCACTCAGAAATTGACCCTTTGTTTGCTAATTTTGCAGCAAGAAATAAACGCATACATAAAATGAGCAAAATTAGTGTAATCGGCGCCGGAAATGTGGGTGCAAGCTGTGCTGAGTACATCGGCATGAAGAACTTCGCTGCGGAAGTAGTATTGTTAGATATCAAAGAAAACTTTGCTGAGGGTAAATCAATGGATTTGATGCAAACTTCTGCTTTGAATGGATTCGAAACCCGTATCATAGGAAGCACCAACGATTACAGTAAAACTGCAGGTAGTGATGTTGTAGTGATTACTTCTGGAATTCCACGTAAACCAGGTATGACCCGTGAGGAACTAATTGGTATCAATGCGGGCATTGTAGATCAAGTGATGAAGAGCTGTTTAGAGCATTCACCGGAAGCGATTTTTGTAATCGTATCTAATCCAATGGATACCATGACTTATTTGGCTAAATCGAAATCTGGATTACCAAAGAATCGCATCATCGGAATGGGTGGAGCACTAGATAGCGCGAGGTTCCGTTATTTTTTGAGTACTGCTCTAGGAGTTCCTGCAAATGAAGTAGAAGGCATGGTGATTGGTGGGCACGGTGATAAAACGATGATTCCATTAACGCGATTGGCTTCTTACAAAGGTGTTCCGGTATCTGAATTTTTAAGTGAGGAGAAGCTTTCTGAGATTAAGGGAAGTACAATGGTAGGTGGAGCAACCTTGACAGGTATGTTAGGTACATCTGCATGGTACGCACCTGGTGCAGCAGTATCGGATTTAGTTCAAAGCATTATTTGTGATCAAAAGAAAATGACGCCTTGCTGTGTTTCTCTTGAGGGTGAATTCGGTCAACAAGATATTTGTATTGGTGTTCCTGTGGTGCTTGGCGCTTCCGGATGGGAGAAAATCGTTGAGTTAGATTTGAATGATTCTGAGAAATCAGAGTTTGCAGCTTCAGCAGAGGCAGTACGTACCATGAACGGCGCGCTATAATGTTATCAAAAGGCGTTTGGATGATGCTGGTGGCTAGTTTAAGCCTCGGGCTCATGAACGTTTCAGTTAAATCAATTTCCGGCATGCATGTGTCGGAAATTGTTTTTTTTAGGGCTATCGTCCAACTCATTATAGCGGCGATAATCCTTGGAATTCAGGGGGAAAGGCCCTTTGGTAATGACCCAAAATTATTGGTTATGAGAGGTTTTTTTGGATCCATGGGGTTATTATGCTATTTCTATTCTCTGCAAGCAATGCCATTGTCAAATGCGCTTGTTATTCATTATTTATCCCCGTTTCTTACAACTTTATTCGCTTTCCTAATTGGAGATGAACAAGTAAAAAAGAAACAATGGTTATTTTTTGCCATGAGTTTCATGGGTGTGGTGAT
>JAYYCN010000082.1:0-3600 GCA_036161795.1 Bacteroidota bacterium | reverse complement strand
CAACCCTTGATCTCTATAAACTCAGAAATATTCAGCTCTTCTTTTGATACTTCCTTCTTTTTATTTACTGTTGTCAGCTCTATCAACATTGGCTCAGCCAAAGCAAGCTCTACTAGCTTAGACCCTTTTTCTTCAGAAATGAACTGGAATTTTTTATTCTGTGTCGCTGTTTCAATTAAAAAGCGCTTAACGAGATAATGCTTACCCTTTCCGTCGAAATGCACACATTGAATGGGAAGATCCGCAAAAAACTTCTGAATATGGTACACCTCATTAGGTTCAAATCGGTTAATCAGTTCATAATTTGTAAGTTCATATGAGCCTTCCTTGTAAATCACCAATACTTGGTCTTCTCCATTGAACTCACCGAGATAAGAACCTTTTTCATCACCATTTAACCTACCCGTAATATCATCCCACCAGATATTAACTCCTCCTAGGGTTGAACCGCCTTTCTCTTTAAGGTCAACCTTACGCACGTTATACTTGGTGATTTGATTTCCGCCCGCTGTTTTTCCTTTGATGGCAAGCTTGGCAAAATCATAATCAAATTGCTTTAATCGAGCATTCGCAGAGGCGCTGAGGTGTATATTTACCTTTTCTGCTTCACCATTTGGGTTTGCAGAGAAATACAGAACCTTGGTTTTTGGATGCTCCTTGGCCATGTTGTATACTTTTTCTCTGATCAAACCAGTAGCATTGAAGCGCTTTGCCATCGCTTTTTTGCCTGCGCCATCCCAGTAAACCAAGTTATACGTCGTGCGCTCATCACCTTTACGCCAAATCCCAACATAAATAATATCCTTACCAAAGAAGTGCTTATCACTCACTTTGGCGATTGAATATGAACCGTCTGAACGGAAGGCTATAATGTCATCAATATCGCTGCAATCCGTTATGTAATCATCTTTCTTCAATCCCGTGCCCACAAATCCTTCCGCGTAATTTGCATACAGCTTAACATTGGCTACCGCTACGATATTGGCATCAATGGTATCGAAAATCCTAATCTCTGTTCTACGCTCTTTACCTTTTCCGTATTTCTTTAATAATTGGCGGAAGTACTCAACAGTAAAATCGGTTAAGTGCTCTAAATGATGCTTCACTTCATCGATTTCATGCTCAATGCCCTTAATCAACTCGTCCGCTTTAAACTTATCGAACTTAGAAATCCGTTTGATTTTGATTTCTGTGAGACGTACGATATCGTCTTCAGTTACCTCTCTTTTGAGGAGTTTTTTGAAAGGATCTAGGCCTTTATCAATGGTTTCGATTACCGACTCCCAAGTTTCACATTCCTCGATGTCGCGGTAGATGCGTTCTTCAATAAAAATACGCTCAAGCGAAGAAAAATGCCATTTGGACTCTAATTCGCTCAATTGTATTTCGAGCTCACGTTTCAGTAAGCCACGGGTTAGCTCAGTGGAGGATTTTAAAATATCTGTGACTCCTATAAATTTAGGAGTGTCATTCTCTATGACACAAGCAAGCGGAGAGATGGATACTTCACAATCAGTAAAGGCATACAGCGCATTGATGGCGATATCCGCAGATATACCAGGACCCAATTGCACCTCAATTTCTACGTCTTTTGCCGTATTGTCAATGACCCTTTTTACTTTGAACTTGCCACTATCGCTAGCTTTCAAGATACTGTCAATCAAGGATCCTGTTGTTGTACCAAAAGGAATATCCTTGATCAATAAGGTGTTCTTATCTTTTTCTTCAATTTTTGCTCGTACTCTTATTCTACTTCCCTTTCGGCCATCGTTATATTGGCTAAAATCGGCACTACCACCCGTTGGAAAATCAGGAAATAATTCAATCTTCTTTCCCTTTAAAATAGAAATACTCCCCTCACAAAGCTCAATAAAATTATGAGGCATAATTTTGGTACTCAGGCCTACGGCAATACCCTCTACTCCCTGTGCTAATAAAAGAGGGAACTTCATAGGTAATTGAATGGGCTCACGTTTTCTACCATCGTAACTACGCTGCCATTCGGTGGTTTTGTCGTTAAACGCCACCTCCTTTGCAAATTTGGAAAGACGAGCCTCTATATATCTTGGTGCCGCCGCCGAATCACCCGTACGCACATCACCCCAGTTACCCTGAGTATCAATGAGTAAATCTTTTTGACCAATATTTACTAATGCATCACCAATTGCCGCATCTCCATGAGGATGATAAGCCATCGTTGCACCGATGATGTTTGCCACCTTATTGAAACGACCATCGTCCATTTCATTCATAGCATGCAAGATTCTTCGTTGAACCGGTTTCAACCCGTCTTCTAATGCTGGAATTGCACGTTCAAGGATTACATAACTTGCATACTCAACAAACCAATCCTTAAATAGGCCACCCACAGGCTTAACATCCCCCATGTCAACATTGGATTCAGCATCGTCAGTTTCTCGCTGATTTAATTCTGGATCGTTTACATTTTCTGCTTCGTTTTCCATCTTGCGATGCCAAATTTACCATTATTATATGGTGCTTATTTCACACGTTATACACAACAAATAAGTGCTTAATCATTATATAAATCGACCAATTTATTACCAGAAACGTTACCGAGTGTGTCAATCTGTCAGTATAATATTAACTTTGTTCTACATGCAGGAATTACAATCAGTAAAACAGCGATTTGGAATTATTGGAAACTCCGGCTTGCTCAATACTGCTTTGCAAACTGCCATCAAAGTGGCAGCAACGGACATGAACGTCCTTATTCAAGGTGAAAGCGGAGTGGGTAAAGAGAGTTTCAGTAAAATCATTCACCAGCTAAGTGCACGAAAGCATGCTCCCTTTATTGCTGTAAACTGCGGTGCCATTCCTGAAGGAACGATCGATAGCGAACTCTTTGGTCACGAAAAAGGGTCATTTACCGGTGCGAGCGAAAAACGCAAAGGTTATTTTGAAAGTGTTAGTGGAGGTACCATTTTCCTAGACGAAGTAGGCGAACTTCCAACTGGAACGCAAGCACGTTTATTACGCGTACTAGAGAATGGAGAATTCATAAAAGTAGGTAGTTCTAAAGTACATAAAACCGATGTTCGGGTTGTAGCCGCTACCAATAGAGATTTATTGGAACGCAGCAGAGAAGGAAAATTTAGAGAGGACCTCTATTACCGATTAGCAACCGTTCCCATTCGAGTACCTCAATTGTCCGAAAGAAAAGATGATATCCCCTTATTATTTCGAAAGTTTAGTTCAGATTTTTCTGAAACCAATCACCGCGACCTTCTTGAATTGACAAACGATGCGCAGGAAGCGCTTATGAACTATTCATGGCCTGGAAACATTCGACAACTAAAAAATATCACCGAGCAGGTTTGTGTTTTAGAGAACCGTTCAAGTATCGATCGAGAAACGCTACAAAACTATTTACCACCTGCTCCACAACAGCTTCCTATGCTGCTGGAACAAAGCCAAGACGATCGATATGACGGTATGAGCGAGCGTGATATCTTTTATAAGGTATTGGTTGAGTTAAGAAAGGATGTTAACGATTTGAAACAAGTGGTTTTTGGCTTACTAGAGTCCAACGACGGTCAACACATACCTGTTCCTAATAGCATAAAAAACCAGGTCGCT
>JAYYCN010000081.1:0-4807 GCA_036161795.1 Bacteroidota bacterium | reverse complement strand
TTGGCTTAGAAGGACCACGCTTTTCTTTATTTACCACTGGTAATTCTATCACAGTATTAATATTTAATGTAATTAGTACAAAAGGGATTTAATTCCCCCCAAATACAAAGGCGAAGTTAAGAAATACAGCGGGAAGGTATTGTGGGTTTCGATCAATTGAATGCATTAGGGGCAATTCTTTAACAAAGAGGTCTTGCGAAAATCCCAAACTCAAGCGATTTTCCCAGTTCCTGTATGCACCCCAAACCAAAGAGAAGCCCAGATTTGCTCCGATACCTGGAATGAAACTCCCTTCACCAAAGCCCTTGAAGTAGGCCACCTCTCCGCCAATTTGTTCTGGAGGATGGTCTGTCGGGTTATATTTCACCTCGCGATAACTATCGAATGGTTGACGCATATCTTGCACCCAAACATAGATGGGCCAACTGTAAGCAACGGGGAGTTTAAGTGCTCCAAAGAGCTCAAAACCAATATCAAACCTGGACTGATGTTTGGAGATCTGAATAGATTTTTGAACATACGGTTTTACAGCCCAAACCCGTGAGATTTTATCCATTACAAATGGCTCCGAAGCCGGAAGTACCTGATTAATCACAAAAACCTCCTTGGGGTGATTGATACTTCCTATTCTCAAACCCACAGACTCGTTACAGTCTATCTTTTTTGCCTTGCGTTGCACACCAAAACCAATATCATATCCGTAATTCCTAATTTGAAAATCAATATCCCCTTTAACAGATTCTTGAGCATACAAAGAAGGCATCCAAAACGTGGTGTAAAACACAATGGCTAAAATGAATACCTTCATGAGACCAAAGATAAAAATTATCTAATGAGCAGTTCCATCAAATCTTTGGAAAATACACCCACTTTATCCCACTAAATAAAAATCACAATAAAATCAAGGGTTTTAGCCTATATTTGCTATCCATTTAATCCAAAAGGCGAAACTAAAACACATGATATTTAGGGTTATTTTCAAACTATGTGGAAAAATGGTGGTTAATTTTGGGATTATGTGGGAAAATGTGGGAGCCTCTGTATTTATTTAGCAGATGAAACCAGCACAGATATGGCCGGACTAATTGGAGAATACTATTGCAAACTTGACGCTAAAGGGAGGTTGTCGCTTCCTTCCAGGCTGCGTGGGCAGATTCCAGAATCTGCAGGTAATGCATTGGTAGTCAATCGCGGCTTTGAACAATGTCTTGTGCTTTACACCAAAGAAGACTGGCTTCGTGAAACAGAAAAACTCTCTGCAGTTGATGATTTCATGAGTCCGGAAATTCGTCGTTTCAAAAGGATTTTCACCAACGGTGCCAACCTCCTGCCAATAGATGGTTCTCAGAGGATTTTATTGCCAAAAAAACTCATGGAATATGCCAATCTTGGTTCGGAAGTTGTACTTAGCGCCTTCGGAAACAAAGTGGAAGTCTGGAATAAGGAACTTTACGAATCCGAGCTCGATGTAGAATCAAATGAACTTAGTGAGTTGGCCATGAATTTCCACGAAAAAAAGAAATCTCTGGAGGAGTAAAGCCCAAAACACAGCGTGTTGGTCTCAAGAAGTACAATGGAGACCGCATATCACATACCAGTTTTACTTAACGAGAGCATTAACGCTTTAGTGTCTAACCCTGAAGGGGTATATGTGGATCTTACTTTTGGGGGAGGTGGTCACAGTCAAGAAATAATTAATCGATTATCGGACAATGGGAGGTTAATCTCGTTCGACAAGGATATCAACGCTCACAAAAATCAAATAAAAGACGAGAGATTAACATTGGTTGGACATAATTTTCGTTATGCAAAACACTTTCTTCACTATCTAAAGGTGAACCCCGTGGACGGCATACTTGGGGATCTTGGGATTTCCTCAAATCAGATAAATACAGATGAACGAGGTTTTGCACACCGCTTAAATGGCCCATTGGATATGCGAATGGATATATCTAATCCCATTACTGCTGAGTATATACTTGAGAATAGTTCCGTCCAGGAGTTATCAAAAATTTTTAAAGAATACGGCGAAATCCAAAAATCATATAAGCTCGCTCAGAGCATTGATCAACTCAAGGGACACGGACATTTCTCTACTGTTGAAAAACTAAAAAATGCTATTGAATCATTCATCCCTAAAAAAGATCCGTCACGATTCTTATCGCAAGTTTTCCAAGCATTGAGAATTGCAGTAAACGACGAGCTAACCGATCTAAAACGCATTCTGATTGATGCAAATGACCTTATAAAAATAGGAGGCAAGCTTGTGATCATTTCATATCACTCCTTAGAAGATCGATTGGTAAAAAACCTGATCAATACAGGAAATATCGAAGGCGAGCGAATCACCGATTTATATGGCAATCCTCAAAAATCATTTGAAGCAACACCAAGAAAGCCGATCATGCCAAGCGAGCAAGAACTCATAGAAAACCCTAGATCTAGAAGCGCCAAACTAAGAATAGGAACAAAGCTATAGTTATGACAGAAAATCAAAAACCAAAACAAGAATACTGGAATACTTGGAGACTCATAAAATGGATTCTCATTGCCTTTCCCGTGCTGGTTTTTTACATCTACAATTCTCATCATGCTTCTAAAGCAGTCCGTAAAAAAGAGCAATTAACGAAGCGACTTAAAGAACTCCATTCTGAAAGAATCAGCTTAGAAAGCGACATCACTCAAGCCAGCAAGCAAACCAAAATTGCTGAAGAAATGGAGCCTAGAGGATTAAAGGAAATCACAAACCCTCCTTATAAGATCATCCGTGAAGAAAGAAAATAAAGTAAATACCCGTAAACAGATTCTATTCAGGGCAAGATTGATATTCTTGTCTGTATTGGCATTTGCCATCTATATCGCTGTTTCGATTTTCAGACTACAAAATGGATATGTGAAAGGATTTGAGATTAATCAAAAGGCCCAGAACACGAAAATTGAAACCGTTGATGGCATCCGAGGTAATATATATGCAGATGATGGAAGCCTGTTGGCAACCTCTGTACCAACGTATGATTTATATTGGGATAGTAAGGTACCTGCCTTAAGCAAAGAGTATTTCTTAGAAAAAGTAGACAGCATATCTATACTATTTGCTCGATTCTTTCCCGAAAAAAACAATGAAGAATGGAAAACGAAATTCATTGGCATCCATCAGCAAGGCCTTCAATACGCTCCTGTACTCAAGAACATTTCATTTGATCAGGTCAAACGTATTCAAACGTGGCCCATTGCTCGTAGAGGAAGATACCGTAGTGGGTTTATCGTAGAAGAAAAAGGAAAGCGCATGTACTTCATGGGCGACCTTGCAAAACGAACCATTGGGTATACGAGAAATGGTATTAGCGTGGGTCTCGAAGGTGCTTTTGATAGTTTACTTAAAGGGCGTTCGGCGCAAATTATGTTTCAAAGGATGCCAGGTAGAATTTGGCGACCTATTACCGTTGGAGACGGACAAAGAGCAGAAAACGGCAAGGACATCGTAACTACCCTAGATGTTCGTTTTCAAGATATCACACAATACGCACTGAATAAATCCCTGGTAAAACACCGCGCCAAACATGGTTGCGCTATTGTAATGGATGTTGAAACTGGAGCAGTTAAAGCCATGGCGAATCTCACAAGAGGTAAAGACGGCAAATACTATGAATCCATGAACTACGCTGTAGACCAGTTTAATGAGCCCGGTTCTACATTTAAAATCATTTCTGCCCTTGCACTTCTAGAAGATGAGGAAATCGAGCTTAACGACACCGTTGGAACCCACGGAGGAAAGGTGGAATTTTTTGGAGAACCATTTGAGGATGACTCACACAAAGGAGACATCCCAGAAACATATAGCCTTCAAAGGGCTATAGAAGTTTCGAGTAATGTCGCCATAACACAGTTTGTATTCAATACATACAGAAAAAAACCCCAACGTTTTTTAAAACACCTATACAAGCTTGGTTTAAACCTCAAACCAAATTTTGACATCCCGAGTTCAAACCACCCAACCATCACTGAGCCCAATTCGCCTCAGTGGTCTGGAATTTCCCTTCCCTCTATGAGTATTGGCTATGCCACAAGACTATCCCCTTTACAGCTGTTAACAGTATACAATAGTATCGCAAATGGCGGAACCATGATGAGTCCATTCATGGTTAAAGAAATACGCCAGAACGGAAAAACCTTGGAGAAAATTTCACCAACTGTGATCAATAAGAAAATCTGTTCGCAAAAAACCATAAAAAGTCTGCAAAATGCTCTTCGCGGTGTTACCCTAAGAGGTACTGCTCAAAAAGTATTCGAAAATTGCTTATTCCCTGTTGCGGGAAAAACGGGCACTGCTCGATTGATCAACGAAAGTGGGACGCAATATTCCAATAAGCACATGGCATCATTTGCCGGATATTTTCCAGCAAATGAGCCCAAGTATAGCATCATAGTAGTCATTAATGAACCTGGAGCTGGTAATATATATGGCGCAGGAGTAGCCGCTCCTGTATTTCGTGAAATAGCAGATAAAATTTATAGTAGTCACATTAAAATCCAACCCTCTATCATACCCGACAAAGGGAACAGCCTACCCGTCATTCTCAATGGAACACGACAAGATCTACTGACCATAAGTAAAGGTTTAAACATCAAAATCAATAAAACTGAGGGAGAATACAAATGGGTTAAAACCCAATCTCAAGATCAACAAATCAAGTTGAACGCGCAGAAAATCAACAAACAAAAGGTGCCTGACTTTAGAGGGATGGGAGCAAGGAGCGCTCAAACTTTAGCATCTGAACTTGGTGTGGACGTTCAAATTAGCGGATTT
>JAYYCN010000080.1:0-2907 GCA_036161795.1 Bacteroidota bacterium | reverse complement strand
GATTATGTAAGTCGAGGCCGTTGGTCAGTGCTTAACCCTGCAGGAGACAGCATAATTCACTCGGGTAAAACGGGAATAATCCCAGGTGGATTTGTATTTTTCTAACGCATTCATATTCTCATTGATTTAGCGAAAAACCTACCTTTGCCTTAGTGAAGCGCATCGATCTACTCATTCTCAGAATGTACACACGGCTTTTTGTCGTGACGTTCATATTGAGTTTGTTTTTGTTTTTGATGCAGTTTCTTTGGAAATACATTGATGAGCTCGTAGGAAAAGGAATTCCAACCCTTGCTTTATTTAAACTTATCTTCCTTTCATTGGCGGATCTAGTTCCAATGGCACTACCGATGACTGTTATGGTTGCCGGGTTAATGACCTTTGGGAATCTATCGGAGAGCTTCGAACTCGTTGCCATGAAAGCCAACGGTGTATCGTTGATCCGAATTTTACGCCCGGTTTTCCTCTTTATGTCTGTCTTGGTAGTAACTAATTTCTTGTTCCTAAATTACGTAATTCCTAAAGCTAATCTTGAATTCAAGGCAATGCTGATGGAGTTAAGGTCTAAGAAGCCTGCTTTTAATATTGACAAGGGAGAGTTTTACCAACAAATTGATGGGGTGGCTATTCGTGTCGGAGAAAAAGAAGCCGATGATGAAAACGTTCATGACGTGCTGATTTATGAATACAAGGACGATGATAGTAAACGTGTAAATGTAATTCATGCAAAACATGGGAAAATGTTGCTTTCAGACGATAAGCGGGCATTGAACTTCACCCTGTTTGATGGCGTACGGTATGAGGAGATGACATCAGCTGAGAATTACCGTCGCACTCGTCCTTTTAATAAAATGTATTTTGAAAAGCAGCGAATGATGGTGGATTTGTCCAGTTTGGATTTTTCGTTTGCAGACCGTAATCACATAGCAAAGGATTATCGTTTACTTAATGTTTCTCAGTTATCTGCAGAGATTGACACGTTCGGTATGCGCATGAACAAGCATTATTTAGATAATGAACGGTATTTGAGCAGATTGATTCATTATCCAAGTTTATTTCCATCTAGCAAAAAACGTAACGCTAATAACATAAAAGGTTTTGTATCACTTTCAAAAAGTGAAATATATGACCACTTTGACTCATCCAAGCACCGATCTATGAGAAATCTTGCTTTGTCAACTGCCAAAGGGATTAAGGGTACGCTTGATGGATATGCATCCTCGCAAGAGTATGAATACAAAGACGTGGCTTTATACCGAAGTGAGCTTCATAAAAAATATTCGTATTCATTGTTGTTGATGGTCTTGTTTTTCATCTCCGCTCCGTTAGGAGCAATCATTAAAAAAGGTGGGATCGGTTTACCACTCGTGATTAGCGTGCTTCTTTTTGTACTTTTTTATGCTCTCAACCTTACAGGTGAAAAAATGGGGAAGGGCTTAGTGGTTCCCGTATACATCGGGATGTGGATGAGTAGCTTTATTCTTGCATCAGTGGCTACTTTCATAACCTCAAAGGCATTGAGTGATTGTTCTTTGTGGGAAAGAAAAAAGCGAAGGAAAAAACAAAAAAAGGTCTCATCTACATGAGAATTCTCGTAATAGGAAATAGAATTCCCTGGCCATTACATGATGGTGGTGCTTTAGCGACTTACCGGTTATTGAAAGGCTTAACAAGCCTAGGGCATGAGGTTGCCTTTTTTACATACAATACCAAGAAACACTTCCAGACAAAAGAGGAAATTACAAACGCCCTAGGGTTTTGTGAGGTAATTACGTATGAATTAGACTCAACTCCAAATAAGCTGGGTGCATTAAGGCAGTTTTTAAAGGCGGACAGCTATTTTCTTTCTCGTTACGATTCAGATGAAGCATCCAATCAACTGAAGAAATTGATAGAAAACCAACCATACGATTTGGTTCAAATAGAGGGCTTGTATTCTTGGCCACTTCTTAACCCTTTATTTAACTGGTTAAAACAGAATTTTGCGTTACCTGTAGTTTACCGAGCGCATAATGTTGAATCTCAAATTTGGAAGCGTGTATCAAATTCAGAACGAAACAGGTTAAAGAAGTTATTTCTTCGTTCTCAAGTGAAAAAACTGGAACGTGAAGAGAACCGATTATTAGGATTAGTCGATGCAACCGTTGCGATTTCTGTAATTGATAAGAAGTATTTCCAAGACCATACCCCTAAGCCCATTCATGTTTTCTTACCTACAGTAGACCAACCGTTGCATCCTATAAAACAAATCCAGCCTAATTCGATATTTCACATCGGGTCAATGGAATGGGAAGCGAATGTTCATGGATTACAATGGTTTTTATCCAAAGTATGGCCGTTACTTATTGAGAAAAACCCCGATTTGCGATTCCATGTTGCAGGAAAAGGGATAGAAAAATATAAACATTTGTTTTTTCAGTATGGGGTCGTATATCATGGTGAAGTGAGTAATGCTGTAAGTTTTATGAAGAATCATGGTGTAGGAATTGTTCCGATTCACGCCGGAAGTGGAATAAGAATGAAACTTATCGAATCCATGGCATGGGGATTACCCTCTGTTTCTACAAGTGTGGGGGTTCAAGGACTACCTCTGGATAAAAATTTACCAGAAGTTTTAATAGCAGATGAAGCAGGGGATTTTGCAGAGGCACTATCCTCACTATTGAATGATTGGCCAAGCGCCGTAAGCCTTGGTAAAAGGGCGCATCAATATGTTCAAGCCAATCATCACGAGCATAAGAACTTACAAGCGCTTGATGGTTTTCTTAGGGAAACCCTTACTAAGGATTAATCAATAATCATTTTGAAATGTTGAATTCCAGCTTCCTCGAATTCAGGACCGGTACACTTGAATCCATACTTCTCATAAAAGGGAATCGCATGAAGTTGGGCGTGTAAGTATTTGGT
>JAYYCN010000079.1:0-4863 GCA_036161795.1 Bacteroidota bacterium | reverse complement strand
AATCAAGCCCTAACATCTACCAACTATTATTTCAAAGACCAAACGCAGTTTTACCGCGGAAAAGTAAGAGATGTTTATACCATCAAAAACGATTTATTGGTAATTGTGGCCTGCGACCGCATATCCGCATTTGATCATGTGTTACCCCGGAGTATTCCATTCAAGGGGCAAGTACTGACGGAAGTAGCGAACTTGTTTTTAGATCAAACACAAGACATAATTCAGAATTGGAAACTATCTAATCCAGACCCACAGGTAACCATTGGACGTAAATGCGATGCCATACCCGTTGAATTTGTCGTACGCGGTTATTTGACAGGACATGCATGGCGAGTATATCAAGCGGGAGGCCGTGAATTATGTGGGGTGAAATTGCCTGAGGGCATGAAAGAAAATCAACGATTTTCTGAGCCCATCATTACGCCTGCCACAAAAGCCGAGAGTGGACATGATGAAGATATCAGTTACACGGAAATTTTGAATCAAAAAATTTTATCCAAAAAAAGATTGGATAAACTATACCAAACAAGCCTTGAATTATATCAAAAGGGTACAGATTACTCCCAAACCAAAGGTCTGATATTGGTGGATACCAAATATGAGTTTGGCTTGTATCATAACGAAGAGATGTTAATCGAT
Organism: Bacteroidota bacterium; assembly: GCA_036161795.1. Lineage (GTDB taxonomy): Bacteria > Bacteroidota > Bacteroidia > NS11-12g > UBA955 > VMCP01. The sequence goes on along the minus strand of JAYYCN010000079.1, from coordinate 4,224 downwards.
GAAATCCATACACCAGATAGCAGTCGATTTTTCTATACAGATCCTTACCAAGACAGGTTTGATAAGGGGGAAAAACAAAAGCAATTGAGCAAAGAGTTTGTCCGTGAGTGGTTAATAGAAAACAGCTTTCAAGGCCTTGAAGGTCAGACGATGCCGTCTATGAATGACGATAAGGTGGAAGAGGTTTCCAACCGATATCAAGAATTGTTTCAAGCGGTGACTGGAAAAAAATTTAATCCAAGATCCTATGAGAATCTCATCCCAAAAATGGAAGAAGCCATTGCTTTGGGGATAAATAAATACCTTTAAATCGATGATTTGAATTGGGGATTTGATAATATCGCTTAAGAATAATAATCCTCACAAATGAAAAAGAAAAACGTTTCCCTATTTATGGTAATGGGATTGACGCTATTGGGTATGGCACAGTCTGTGACTACCGTTGCTGGAATTCAATATACGGATTCTGGTAAATTCAATGCAACCGCAGATAATCCTGTTGCTCAAGAGTACTACAGTCGTCCACACGGAATTTCCGTAGATAATAATGGTAGAATTTGGGTTACTGATGAGCACAATATCATGCTTATTGATGGCGGAACTTCCAGAAATAGGGGTGGTTACAGAGGTTATCCCTACGACGCATTAGCTATGGGGTATTATGATGGAGTAGGTCCTGCTTCCCGTTTTACTTTTCCCACGGGTTGTGCGGTGAATCCCATTACAAATGATTTATACATCTGTGATAGAGATAATTCTTCTATACGAAAAGGATCTAAATTCGTAAACTCCTCCAATGGTACCATTGTCAGTACCTATGCGGGTAAATCAGATTGGACGGGTGGTTATGTGGATGGTTCTTTAACCGACGCACGTTTTAGATTTCCTGAGGATGCTGAATTTGATGAAAATGGTAATCTTTACATTGTTGATTTTATGAATAATTGCATTCGTAAAATTGAAGGTGGACTGGTATCTACTCTTGCCGGTGATGGTAATGAATCAAGAGGTTTTGTTAATGGAAAAGGTAAAGTGGCTAGGTTTTCATTCCCATCGGGAATTGGAATGCACAGTGATGGATCATTGCTTGTTGCCGATAGAAGTAATGATGCTATTAGAAGAATCGATTTATCTACTGGAGATGTTACCACAGTCACTGAAGATGTTCGTTCACCATTGGATGTTCTGGGAGTAGATGGATTGATTTATATCTTGGAATCAAACTGTATAAAGGTATTTGATGGAAGTAATGTTTCTGTTTTTGCTGGAAACCCGGATAAATCCGGTTACAAAAATGGTTCGCTCACTGAATCCTTGTTCCGTCAGATGTATCATTTTGATTACAACCCAAATAATCAAAGTATTTATGTAGCTGATTGGGGTAATAATGTTATCAGAAAAATCCCTTTGCTACAGGACGTACAAGCAGATTTTTTTGCGCACAAGCAGGATGTAATTGTTGATCAAACCGTGATTTTGACGAATGCTTCAAAGAATGAGACCTCCGTTCAATGGGAAATCATACCCTCTACCTACAATTTACAGGCAGGTTCAAGTCTAATCGATGAAGAAATCTTTGTAAGTTTTACTCAAACAGGTTCATATACCATTAAACTTACGGCTAAAAAAGCATCAGGTCAGGATGTAGAATTAAAGAACGGTTTTATTAAAGTTTCAACCAATTCATTGGGTAAACCAGAGGTTGATTTTACTGTTAGTAACACATATCCAACATTAAGTACTGAGCAAGTTACATTCGTAGATTTAACCCAGAACCCGGTGGATGTGTACAAATGGACCATTTCCCCTTCTACATTTTCATATGTATCAGGCAGTGATGCATCGAGCAGAAACCCAGTAGTTACTTTTGATGCTCTGGGATTATATTCAGTGTCATTAGAAGCCATAAATACAAATGGAAATGACTCTAAGAGTAAAACGGATTATATTCAGGTTGTAGGCGTTTCCAATGAGCGTATTGACATGCCAACCACAACGGTTTTTCCGAATCCTTCACAGGGTGAATTTTATTTGAAGGGATTAGAAATATTTGAAGAAATTCGCATCATGGATGTAACAGGCCGCGAAGCGCTATCTGTGACGAACCATGCTTCGAATCAGCCATTATCTCTTACAAACGGTTTGTACTTTATACAAGTGAAGCATCAAGGTAATTGGACTTCTCAAGGGAAAATTATCATACACTAAGAAACAGGTGGTACTCGTGAATGGATAAAGGAGTTAAGCAAATACTTAAAGTAAAGGGCCCAAAACAATTTGGGCTCTTTGTTTTTGCGTTCAATTGTTTGATTACCTTGCTTACCATTCAATGGTTATGGAGATTTGTTCAATGGCTACTTATTTTTAAGGGAAAATTAGTATTCCATGAATTATGTGAATCACAAGTGAATGGATTTTCTCAAGATTTATTCATTGCGGCATACACTACCGCTGCTTTCATCTTCTTCAGTTTAATATCTAATCTGAAATGTCCGGTGGGAAAGACATTTTATGTTTTTTGTAGTGGCGCTTTAATGGGAATTTATTTTTTAATCGCAACTTCTGACATTCTTTTATTGCTTTATTGGGGAAGCCGAATAAACACGCAAGCGCTGACCTATCTAAAATACCCTAAAGAGGTTATTGCTTCATTTACTGGGTTAATATGGTTGATGCTAGCCTTTTATTTCACGGGTTTATTTGTTTTATCCAGATGGATAGCAAAACGCGTTCATGAGAATCTTTCAAATCAAACCAAGAAAGGCACGGCCATTGAATATCTTTTGTTGTTCGCCATGCTATTTATTTTGGGGAGAGGGGGGATTTCTATGGTCCCGGTTCAAATAGGAGATGCACAGCAATCAACGAAACCAGGAATCAATCTTTTGGCTACTAATACCATTTGGAATGCAGGTTTTTATCTACTACTAACAGACCAGTATCCCGATGTAGATCACTTTCGAAAAAATAAATATAATTACGTAACCCAAATCAAGCCTTATTGGAGGCAGGGTGATTCAGTACTTACGAAATTCCCTAAGAAGCCTAAAAATATATGCATCATCATCATGGAAGGTGTTTCAGCAGACGTGTCAGGATATTTACAAGGTGAAGGTCCCGATTGTTTAAGTAGATGTACCAAATGGATGAAAAAGGGAAATAGCACTCCCCATTTTTACGCTACCGGTGATCGAACAGATAAAGGAATTGTTTCTATACTAAGCGGCTGGCCTGGAAATCCATGGCAAGGCATTTTACATGAACCTCAAAGAGCAAATAAGCTACCCAATTTAGCTCAGTTGATGCTTGATAATGAACGAGATACACGCTTTTATTACGGAGGAGATTTAAGGTTCGCCAATTTGAAATCGTATCTAAAAACAGGCGGGTTTAAACACATATTCGGGCAATCTTCTTTTGATGATGAGGAAAAAAAGGGCAGTTGGGGCTTTCATGACGAAGTGGTTTTAGATAAGCTTTATCGAGATTTATCTCAAAGTTCTAAACCTGTTTTTTCGGTGGCTATGCTATCTAGTTCACACGAACCATATGATATCATTGACTCACATAAAGATGAAGTAAAAAAGTATTATGGCAGCGTTCGATATGTTGATTCATGTTTGGATGATTTTTTTACCAAAGTGGAAGGCGATAAGAATTTAGACTCGACCTTATTCATTGTTACTTCCGACCATGGAAAATACCTGCAAAATGAACGAACTCATTTTGGTCAAAGGGGCTTTTTTAGGATTCCTTTCTGGATGTGGGAAAAGGGCGTTGAACGATCAGAAATCGGTGAATACTGTGAAAATCGTTGTTTTTCCCAAGCTGATATATACAATACCCTTTACGAATTGTTGCAACATGAGCTAGATACTAAAGCTAAATTTAGTCGCTCATTGCTGCGCAAAGATCATCCCAATAATGCAGCGTTTCACATGTATGAAGTGGGCGGAATTATTTACCCTGACAAGATGAATTGGCTATCCACACAGGAATTGTCGATAACTTCTGAAATGCCTTTTAATCAATGGGATAGTGCCATTTTGGCACTAGAATCTGCGATTATATCTGAATATTTTGACATGCATTGAAACTTTTGTCAGCGTATGAGCGACTAATTATTAGCCTCATATTTTTTGGGCGTTTGTAGATGTTATGGAAAAAAAAAGAAAAAACAAAAACACACAATAAGATCGCCAAGATTATGGCTAATGTGGTGGG
>JAYYCN010000078.1:0-18352 GCA_036161795.1 Bacteroidota bacterium | reverse complement strand
CGAGTCAGAACTCTTTCCCATTTTTGAAGCTATACAAGACCTGGACATGGCACTTTTTGTTCACCCTTGGTGGTATGGCGCTAAAAAGAAAATGCCTGAATATTGGTTACCATGGTTGGTCGGAATGCCTGCCGAAACCTCTCTAGCTATCTGCAGTATGGTTTTTGGTGGCGTCTTTGAACGATTACCAAATTTAAGGGTAGCCTTTGCACATGGCGGTGGTGCCTTTCCCGCCACGCTGGGAAGAATCGAACACGGATGGAAGGTTCGACCTGATTTAGTGGCCGTAGACAATATGAAAAACCCAAGGGAATATATGGGTCAATTTTGGTTAGATAGCTTGGTTCACGACCCAAAAATGCTCGAATACATCGTTGACTTAGTGGGTTCTAAAAAAGTGTGTCTTGGAACCGATTATCCTTTCCCTCTTGGGGAATTAGAGCCGGGCGAACTGATCAAGAATAGTAACTTCCCAAAAGATGTAAAAGAAGATATGTTGAATCGTTCAGCCTTAGAATGGTTAAAGATGGAAAGAAGTTTTTTCGGGTAATTTACAAACGTTGGTAACATAATGAAGCGTTTATCCCATATAGTCACACGAATTGTACATTTGAATATTACATGAACATTAGCCGAAATCTTATTCTCACGTTGGTCTTAGTTTTGCCGTTTTCTGGATTTAGTCAATCAGAAAACAAAAGAGTAATTTTTCCTTCTCAAGCAAATTTTTACCCGCCCTATCAGATTAAAAGAACAGCAGTACAAAAAACAAACATCAATATTTTACTCGAGGGCAACGAGCAAAAACAATCTGTTACTTCTGCGATGACGAGCTTACAAAGCTGTAAACCTTCGAATCCAATAACGAATTTGCAACAAGTAGAAGTGTGGGTAGCAGATATCAATGGAACCTTGAAAACTTCAGAGATGTCGATGCCTATTCCAAATGTTGATACGAACACCTCAAGAGTAACCTACTACCTCGACAATGGAGGAATTATTCAAAACTTCGAAGGGAACGAAGAATATCTAAAATCACTCACTCAAACAGGGCTCTTCGCCGTTCAAAAAGGTAGAAATCTATGGTCTTTTTTAAGAAATGATAAGGATCTACATATAGGCGATACACTAACAGAAAGTAAAAAAGGTAATCCATTGTCATTTGAAGCCATATATGTCCTTAAAAGTGTCGATGGCGGACAAGCAATCTTTGAGGTTAAACAGAAAATCGAATTAAACCAAAACTATGAAGCTCAGGGTTTACAGATGAATCAAAACGTTAAAGGCAGCATGAATGGCAGTTTGGTTGTCAGAGTTGCAGACCGAATGATTTTAAATTCAAACATGAATATCGCTCTGGAGGGCACCATGGACATGGTCTACTTAAAAGCACCAATAACCATAAGGGGTAATATCACAGAAAACGCGGAACAGATATAATTTAAGGAAAAACCCTTTTGATTTCTTCGAAGGTATAGCCCTTGCCAACAAGAAAACGGTAGAGCTTATTTTTAGAATCCCAATCCAACGGATTTCCAATAAGATCTTCTTCCGTGATTTTTAATTTTTTTAAGCCCAATTCTTTTATCTGATCGGATTGTACTTGTCTTGAAGGTAATTCGTTAATGGCTTGATTAATTAACTTGTTAGAGACTCCAGCTTGCATGAGTCCACGTTTGATTTTATCAGGTCCCCAACGTTTTATTTTAAACTTTCCGTGAGCATAAGCCAATGCAAATCTTTCCTCATTCAGGAAGTTGTTTTGGATTAAATGTATCAATACTTCTCCTCTCTCCAACTCAATTAAACCTAATCCCTTGAGTTTCTCTATTACTTGTTTTTGACTTCTTTCCTGATAGGAACAATAGCGTTCTAATTTCTTAATTGCTTGTTCAACTGTAACAAATTGTTGCTTTCGCTCCCAAGGCATATTTACGAAAATACTTCAACCAAGGTAGACAAATGGTCAATTTTGCCATTTTTACAGAACTAAACTGCCAAAGTTTCATTAAAACTCAATTGGAACAGCTTTTGAAAAACACAAAATATGAAAACAGGACAAATTTCAGTTCAATCGGAAAACATCTTTCCTATTATTAAAAAATTCCTCTACACCGACCAGGAAATTTTTGTTCGTGAATTGGTGAGTAATGCGGTGGATGCTACCAAGAAAATCCAAACCTTAAGTAGAATTGGAGAATACTCGGGAGACGTTGAAGACCTCAAGGTTGAAGTGAGTATCGATGAAAAGAAAAAAACATTAACCATTTCTGACTACGGAGTGGGCATGACTGAAGATGAAATAGAAAAGTACATCACTCAGTTAGCATTCTCTGGAGCTACAGAATTTGTAGAGCAATGGAAGGATAAAGAACCTGAGCAGATGATTGGTCACTTTGGTTTAGGCTTTTATTCTGCATTTATGGTTGCAAAAGAGGTAACTATTGTATCCAAATCATACAAGGAAAAAGCGACGGCAGTTAAATGGAATTGTGATGGCACCACTTCATACAGCTTAGATAAAGGTAGGCGCAAAAAAAGAGGTACAGATGTCATCCTTCATCTTACAGACGAAGATGCAGAAACCTATTTAAGCCAGTGGAAGGTAAAAGAGCTATTAAAAAAGTACTGTGGTTTTCTACCCATCCCAATTGATTTTGAAAAAGAAACCATAAATAATACCAATCCATTATGGGCTAAGAAACCATCGGAATTAAAGCAAGAGGATTATAAAACTTTCTTTGAGGAGTTATATCCCATGCAAGAAGCACCATTATTTCATATTCATATCAATACAGACTTCCCATTCAATCTAACAGGTGTACTTTACTTTCCGAAAATTAATCAGGCACTAGATAACCGCAAAGACAGGGTTCAACTATATAGTAACCAGGTATTTGTAACAGAAGATGTAAAAGACGTATTACCCGAATTCCTTGTGCTCTTACAGGGTGTAGTTGATTCTCCAGACATCCCTCTAAATGTCAGTAGAAGTGCGCTTCAAAGCGATGGCAATGTTAAGAAGATTACCGCACACATCTCGAAGAAAGTTTCAGATAAACTAAGTGAAATTTTCAAGAAAGATCGTGCTGACTATGAGTCAAAATGGGAATATCTAGATCTAATCGTAAAGTATGGAATGCTATCAGATGAAAAGTTCGCTGACCGAATGAAAGACCATTGCTTATTGAAAACTACATCCGATAAACTACATACCGTACAAGAATGGATTGACCATGCTAAAGCCAACCAAATCGATAAAAACGGAGATACTATTGTTCTTTACACAACTGATGCCAAGGCGCAACATATGAGCGTGAAGGAAGTGCAAGAAGCCGGTTACGAAGTCGTTGTTTTAGATGGACCTCTGGATGCTCATTTCACTGGATTTGCTGAAGGTAAATACGAAAAAGTAAAGTTCAAATGTGTGGATAGTGAACCCGTTAACAAGCTGATTGAAAAAGAAGAGAATATTGAGTCTGTTTTAGAGAAAGAGCAACAGGAAGCATTAGAAGGCGCTGTTAAGTCACTAGTTAATGAGGCCGCATTCGATATTAAAATGGAAAGTTTGCCACCACAGCAAGATTTATTATCCATCCATAGAAATGAGTGGGAACGCAGAATGGAGGAATACTCAAAAATGGGGCAGTCTATGCCCTTTAGCGATTTAGGGATGAAGAAACATACCCTTATTGTAAATACTAACCATGAGCTCGCTTCTAAAGTTTTAGCAAAATCAGAAGAAGAAAGAAAAGAAATTCTTCAGCATTATTTAGATTTATCTATGTTATCTAAGAATCTGCTTCAAGGCGAAGGATTAGAGAATTTTATCGCAAAAGCGAAGAATTTCATTCAAGCTTAAGAATATAATCCAAGCATAAAAACGCGGCTGATCAGCCGCTTTTTTATGCTAACGTAAATACAGTGATTTCCGGGTAAATTCCCATTCTACCTGGATAACCTAAGTAACCAAATCCACGGTTCACGTACAAATACTGCTCTCCTTCTTTATATAAATCTAACCACTCTTTGTATAAATATTTAACCGGACTCCATCGGTAGAACTTCGAATCTACCCCAAATTGCATCCCATGCGTATGTCCGCTAAATGTTGCGGCGATATTTGTTTTGGATAACACTTGTTCTCTCCAGTGCGAAGGGTCATGACTCAACAGTAACTTTGTCGCGATGTCTTCGGTTCCTTGAATTGCTTTATCTAGGTTCCCATATTTCGGAAACCTGCCCTTAGCACTCCAATTTTGAACTCCAACAATGGCTATTTTTTGCCCGTTCTTCTCTAAGATACGATGTTCATCCAATAATAAATCCCAACCTAACTCTTTGTGATTTTGGTACATACGCTCCATGTTTTTTGACTTTTCTTCCGTGCTATTCCACATCACATAATCTCCGTAGTCATGATTTCCAAGAATGGAGTACACACCCATCGGAGCTGATATTTTTTTAAATACTTCGATCCAACTTATGGCTTCATTCGCCGTATCGTTAACTAAATCTCCTGTAAAAAACACAACATCGGGCTTTTGTGCGTTAATCAACGCAATGCCTTTCTCAACCGACTTTTTACTCCAAAAGCTCCCACTATGTATATCAGAAATTTGAACAATCTTCAACCCTTTGAATGCATCAGGAAGTTGTTTTATTTTCAACTTTCTCCTTCTAATAATGTAGTTATGAGCTCCTTTCACAACCCCCCAAAGTGCGGAACTAAAAAACAAGGTAGCCATTCCGATACCCAGATAATTCAAAAACTTTAATCGGCTTATTCTTTCCCTGTTAGCATTTGGTTCAAGGCCAGCACTCCCGGTGGAAATATCTTGCGAAAACCAACGAATCACCCTGATGATATCATCAATCAATAAGAATAGAGTCCAAAATATTTTTATAATGAGAACGCTAAAGACAAAAGAGGCGATGAACCTTATAAGGATTGGATCTAAGGGTATTCTCCAAAATCTAACAATCATGAAAAACAAGATCATAGAAACGGTGTAACCCCAATAAATAGCAGATACCCATTTTTTGGTTTGATCCGAACTATTCTTTACCAATAATTTTACCCCTTGCCAAGTATACCAATCGAGAAAGATAAAGAACAATACAAAGACCGAAAAGCCTATAATCTTACTTTTAAACATGAAGTTGCAAAAGTACTTTAGTTGAGAAGAATCTTATTTCTCAATCGTTTTAGATGAATATTTTACCGTTGAGACCATGATTTAACGGGTTCTACTGAGGCTTTACTAAAATCTCAGTATCCGAAATCATAAAAACTATTTTATCTGATTCAGATCCTGCCTTCCTTAATAAATACCAACTCAACTTCTTGATATCTTGAATTTTAATTTTGACTCCTGTGAGTGAGTACATTTCAAAATCATCGTCATTTATACGTGTACCTCCCCAAAATAGCTCACCACCTCTGCATCGCAGAGGTTTATGATTTTCAATTCTCTCAACTTTTAAACCCGATTTATTCGATGGCCACTTTAATCTACTGGAAATAGGATAATGATCACTCGTATTATTCCCGAAGCCAGATATCCAAGGTTCGCAGTATAAGGCAAAGGTGGAATCTTTTATTTCTAATCCTTTAAACCCTGGAGTTGCTACAAGGTGATCAATCATACTATTGTAGCTTACGGTCGATTTTTTTCCTGCTAAGGATAATGGGTAACTAAGAACCGTATAATTGGTGTCTTTTAACCAATTTGAAAATGGAGTAGCATAGCCACTTAAAATGCTTTGATCAAAATCATCGTTCCAATCCCCAAGTACCAAACCCTTATTGCTCGACCCTAAGCGATCAATATACATTTTCAAAGCTACACCTGCATTGTATCTGCGATTGTAAGCCTTCACTTTAGAACTACTCGAGCCTGTATTTGCTTTCATATGAAGCACCCATACTCTCATAGTATCTTCTGGATTCCAATCGGCTCTTTTCGGCATTAAACCTACCTCCAATGGAAGACGTCCACTCGCAAATTCATAATCAAAATTGGGTAGTATGTGTTTTTGATAAATAAAATCAAACTGGTCTTTTTTGAATAACAAACCTGTTTTTTGAGTTTGATTCCAAGTACTTAATACTCCCTGGTAATCGCTACAGTTATTGAGTAATTTATTCCAATAGGCAATATCACTAATCTCGCACAATCCAACGATATCAAAGTCAAACCCAACCAATAATCTTGAAGCATTTGCTAACTGAGTTTCTTCATTGGATGGACCACTACTCGAATGACCAAACCATTCGATGTTCCATGTTGCGACATCCAATCTATTATCATGGTTTAGATTAGGAATCTGTGCGTTAAGTTGGCTACCAATGGCCAAGCACAACCAAATAAATCTTTTCATTAATGTTCTGTTCTCCTATCGAATCCCCAATTCAGTTTATTTCTTAGGGTATCCATGAAATTAATATCGTTCAACCTTATCAAATAAAGGAAATAATCTGCTTTCCTAACAGCCATCGAAACCTTGTTTGTAATACTTTCGCTTCGGGAGTCTAAGCTTGCCAAATAACTACTTGCTCTACCTTCTATTTCAAAGGAAACAACCGCATCATCAGGGATGACTACTGGCCGTACGTTGAGATTATGTGGGGCAATCGGCGTAATCACAAAACTGTCTGATTTAGGAAATATAATGGGACCACCGCAACTCAGAGAGTAACCAGTAGAACCTGTGGGTGTTGCTATGATCAAACCATCGCTCCAATAACTATTCAAAAACTCCCCGTTAATAAACGCATGAACCACGATCATACTGGAAGTTTCCTTTTTATGGATTACAAAATCGTTCAAGGCATAATTAAAGTCAAATATTTCTTCACTTGATTCCAAGTTAAGAAGCGCCCGCTTCTCTATGGTAAATTGACCTTTTTCTAACTCGATTATGGCATTCTCCAAATAACTAGAAGGAACTCCCGCTAAAAATCCCAATCGCCCCGTATTTATGGGAAAAACAGGAATATTACTGTCATTCACCAATGAAATAGTATCCAAAATAGTTCCATCACCTCCAACGCTGCATAGTGCATCTATCTTGTCTACGCTGTTTTTATGATAAGAATCGAAAACGTGCACGGATAAACCGTTGGAGTTCATTTGAATAAAATCCTCCAGTGCCGGAGTGCAAAAAATATCATGCCCACGTTCATTGAGAATCTTCAATAAGTCCAACATAGCACTGCTGTGCTTTGGATTTCTCAGCGAACGAGCATAAACACCGATCTTCATTGATTATCAAGTTTAACGCACGAAAGTTGCGTACTTTTGTTCAAAAGTATGGATTTAATTGAAGCAAAGCAGAATTTCGAACGTAGTTCACGACACCCTTGGGAAAATGCTCGCTTAAAAACCATTTTACATTTATTCAGCAGAGAACTAGAACATGCGAATAATGAAGACGGATATATACTCGATCTAGGTTGTGGTGATGCTTGGCTTATTAATCAACTCTCGCAATTCTATCCCAATATCCAATTTGTGGGAATAGATATTTTTTTCGAGGGTGATGATATCAAAGACCTTAAGGAACTCTACCAAAATTCAAGCCTGAACTTATTCAAAACGCTGGATAATTTTCACACCGCTTTTGAAGAAATACGTTTCCATGCAGCACTCATGTTGGATGTGGTAGAACATGTAGAGGATGATCGCGCGTTTATACAAGAGCTTATTGAATCCAATACCATTGATCGTGACACTAAAATCCTCGTTACGGTACCAGCATATCAGTCGCTATTTTCATCTCATGACCATTACATGAAACACTTTAGAAGGTACACAAGAAATACACTCGGTAGATTATTCATGGATTTAGGAATCACTGTGGAACGGTCTAGTTATTTCTTTTTTTCATTATGGCTTTCACGCTGGTTCTTCGTCAAATTTATGGATAGCGAAACGACTAAAGAAAATACAGCTCTGGCAAAATGGGATAAATCTAGATTTATTACCTCACTGATCACAGGTGTATTATTAATAGATGCAAAAATTGGTTTATTATCTAATCGCTTAGGATTAGGTATACCAGGTTTATCCGTTTTTGCGAAAGGTCAACTGGCTGATCGTTGATCTAATTTCGCTCGTAAACTTTAAACGTAAAGCTCAGTTGGTGGGATTCATCAACTGCGTGAAACTCCTCATAGGTAACATTCCAATCCTTTGTGATTTTTGGGAAAAAGGTATCTGCATCACTGAAAGACTTATCAACGTGTGTGATATACAGTCGATGACTCATAGGCAATGCGTATTCATAGAGTTTTCCGCCGCCAATGATCATCACCTCTTCTTCTTTTTGTAACTCTCTTAACGCTTCTTCCAACGTAGCGTAATACTCAAATCCTGGGATAATGTCCTTGTTTTTAGAACTTAGTACAACATTCACTCGGTTCTTTAATGGTTTACCCAAACTATTCATGGTATTTCTCCCCATGATGACAGTTTTACCCTTCGTATGTTTTATAAACCATTTAAAATCATCCGGTAAATGCCATAGTAAATCATTATTCCTTCCTATTTCTGCATTTTCTCCTATTGCGGCAATCATTGAAATCTTCATTTTTCTTCGTGATACTCCATTTCAGTATTAATACTCCAAATCATCTCCTTGTCAACATTTCCCGATAAGATTTGTTCAGCAGCCATCATACCCGTCAGCATACTATGGTCTTGATTATTGTATCGATGCATGCCATTTCTCCCAATAAGGAATAAATTTTCCAACCTATCCAAATAAGCTCTTAGAACATCAAATTCTCCATATGAACCAAAATATGCGGGATACGTTTTTGGAACTTTCAAAACGGTTCCATCCAGTACATCTTCCTCAATAATCAAATCTAATTTGACCATTTCTTGAATGGCAAACGAAAGCATTTCCTGCGAGTTTAATTTCCATAATTCATCGCCCTCCTGACAAAAATACTCTAAGCCTAACCAAATATTATTTGCATTTGATACAAGATCTAGACTCCAGTTATTGAATATTTGCAAACGCCCAATTTTTACGTCTTTTTCCTGGATATATACCCAATTATCTTTTAAATCTAAGCCGCCTTTGAATTGGTTGATTAATAACCCAACGGTGATGAAATCACGATAAACCAATCCGTTTGCAATCTTCAAAATATGGCTAGGAACTCTAGGTTTGATCCCGTTCACTAAGTTCTTAATGGGCATGGAGCTAATTACATAATCGGACTGATAATCCTTAATTTGTCCATTATGGCTTACCCTTACTGTACTTATTTTAGATTCATTTAATTCAAACCCAACCACTTCTGTTTCATATACAATCTCGCCGCCCATTTCTTGAATTTGTTCAGATACGGTTTCCCACATCATACCAGGGCCCAACCTTGGATACATGAACTTTTCGATCAAACTGGTTTCGGTATTTTTTTGCTTGATGTCCTCCGAATTTTTAACACTCTTTTTGGAACGAAGAGCATGCTTTATGGCTTCAGTTATACTTAGGCCCTTTATGCGTTGAGCACCCCATTCAGCAGAAATATCACCACAAGGCACGCCCCACACTTTCTCGGTATAATCCTTGAAAAACATGCTGTACAGCGCCATTCCAAAGCGATTAATGAGAAAATCTTCCAATGTACTCTCTTGTTTCCTCGGAAAAATTCTAATGTATATATAAGAAAACCCAATTCTTATCAAGTTCATCATACCCAATTTTTTTAGCGTATCGATAGAGAGCTTGATTGGATAGGAAAAAAAATTTCTGAGATAATAAATGCGTGATAGTCGATTGCGAATGAGCATTACACGATCCTGATTTTTAGGCTGATAATCAGTAGAAGTGTGAATCAATCTTTTCTTTCCTTGGTAGCTGATTTCTACTTCCTCTTCATGGGATTGCTCTACTGGGAGAATTGATTGCCACCAATCCATTACAATATCGCTCTTGGAAAAAAACCTATGACCGCCGATATCCATACGATTGCCTTTATAATTATGTGTTCGCGATAGGCCTCCAACATAAGAAGATGCTTCAAATATTGTCACCTTAAACTCCTCTTTATCTTGAGATTGTGAACAAAGCGTATGCGCTGCTACCAAACCTGCAGGCCCACCTCCAATTACTAGAACTTTTTTAGGGGTTTTTGACATTCAATACGAAAGCACAAATTATAAGCGGGAATATAATTATTAGTCGTCAGATTACTAAAAACGAGACTTAATACTTTTTACAAAAATCACACTTATCAATCTCTGTATATATAGGATACTAAAGGGTGCTTGCATTATGCTTATCTTTGTAGGGTGAATCGTATTGTAGCCATCGTCGGAAGGCCTAACGTAGGAAAAAGCACCTTGTTTAATCGACTCACAGGGGAACGAAAAGCCATCGTAGATGACTACAGCGGTGTTACAAGAGATCGACATTATGGTCGAAGCGACTGGAACGGAGAAGAATTTACCGTCATCGATACAGGAGGGTTCGTTCCAGAATCTGAAGATCGATTTGAGGCAGCAATACGAGAGCAGGTCCATATTGCAATTGAGGAGGCATCTGTACTGGTTTTTATGGTTGATGTTCAATCCGACATCAATCCTTTAGATGAAGAATTCGCAAGACTTCTCCATCGCTCCAAAAAGAAAGTGGTTTGTTGTGTGAACAAAGTCGATAACGATACCCTAAGACTTGAAGCTCCTGCTTTTTACGCGTTAGGTTTTGATGAAATTCATGAAGTATCTGCCACTAGTGGATCGGGCACCGGAGAACTTTTAGATAAGGTCACGGAACATTTAAAAGAAATACCTCTTCAAACCGATGAGGATAGTGAACTACCAAGAATTGCGATTGTTGGGCGTCCTAATGTTGGAAAAAGTAGCCTAATAAACGCTCTTTTGGGAAAAGACCGAAACATCGTCACTGAAATTGCTGGTACCACCCGAGATAGCATAGATACCAAATACAACGCATTTGGTAAAGAAATGATCTTAGTGGATACCGCGGGAATTCGGAAAAAAAGTAAGGTCAGAGAAAATATTGAGTTTTACTCAGTGATGAGGTCTTTACGTGCCCTAGAAAACGCCGACATCGTAGTTATTGTCATTGATGCGCAACATGGAATGGAGTCTCAAGACATTAATTTATTCTGGATGGCGCACAGACTGGGTAAAGGGGTTATTATTTTGGTAAATAAATGGGATTTAATTGAAAAAGAAACCAACACAGCTAAAGAATATACCGAGCATATTAAATCAAGAATTGCGCCTTTTGTTGACGTACCCGTACTGTATATATCAGCCTTGAATAAACAAAGAATTTTCCAAGCTACAGAGTCGATTCTTAAAGTATACGAAAACCTAAATCAAATAATACCTAAAACGAAACTAAATTAATAATTAAAAACCATAATAGGAGCAACACCTCCTCCAAGTAAAAAAGGAAAATTCGTTCGTATCAAGTTTGTAAATCAACTTCCAAGTAAGAGAATTGCTATCGCATTTTTCTGTAACCTCCCACAATACGTGGTGGATAGTTATACGAGATTCTTAGAGAATAAAATTAGAGAAGAATACAATTTTAGCGGTGTTCCAATAACCATTTATTATCGCAAGAAATGAGTACGAAAGACATTCGCGAAACAAGTCTTGTAGACTTGGAATCCTTTTTATTGGAAATTAAGGAACCAAAATTTAGAGCAAAACAGATTTTGCAGTGGCTTTGGGAGAAAAAAGTACGTGATTTCGACTCCATGCAGAATATCCCAAAGAAATTGAGAGATCAATTAAAGCAAGCCTTTACTTTCAGAATTACCCAAATAGATCAAGCTCAATACTCTAAAGACGGTACGATAAAAGTAGTTTTTAAATTGTGGGACGAAAATCGTGTTGAAGGTGTTTTAATCCCCACTAAAAAAAGAACAACGGCTTGCATAAGCAGCCAGGTTGGTTGCAGTTTGAATTGTACGTTTTGTGCAACTGGATACCTACCTAGAACACGAAACCTTAAAGCTTTTGAAATTTTCGACCAGGTTGTACTTATCAATCAACTCTCGGAAGAACATTGCCAAAAGTCCTTGGATAACATAGTTTATATGGGTATGGGAGAGCCTTTATTGAACTATAAAGAAGTCATACAAAGCGTAAACTACATCACGAGTCCAACGGGTCTTGGTATGAGCCCAAGTAGGATTACAATATCCACAGCCGGCATTACCAAAATGATTAAAAAACTTGCTGATGATGGTCTCAGAACCAATCTCGCACTTAGTTTACATGCCGCAACCAATGCCAAACGGTCTGAAATCATGCCTATTAACGATACCAATCCTTTGGAAGATTTATCGGAGGCTATGAACTATTGGTTTGATAAAACAAACATTCGACCAACTCTTGAATACACTGTAATTAGTGGTGTTAATGATACGAAAGAGGCAGAAAAAGCTTTAGCCGTATTTGCTCGATCCTTTCCTTCTAAAATTAATCTAATTGAATACAACCCTATTAGCACAGCCAATTTTCAACCTACAAGTCGGTTAGATGAATTTGCTATGGCACTTGAAAAACAAAGACTCATCGTCAATGTAAGACGCAGCCGCGGTAAAGATATTGACGCCGCTTGTGGGCAGCTAGCACTTAAAACCGCTTAGGATTTAAAATCTCTGTGATGTGATTCTTCGTATAATCTCTCCTTAGGCAAGGATTTAAAGTACTCCCATGTGATCTTAAGTCCTTCTTCACGGGTGAATTGTGGCTCCCAACCTAATACTTCTTTTGCTTTGTTTATGTTTGGTTGCCTTTGCTTTGGATCGTCTGTTGGAAGTGGTTCTTCAATTACCTTTTGATCGGTACCCGTCAATTTGATAATTTCATCCGCAAATTCCCTGATGGTTATCTCCATTGGGTTGCCTATGTTCACAGGATCTGCACAATCACTCAGCAATAGGCGATATATCCCTTCAATCAAGTCATCCACATAGCAAAAACTACGTGTTTGACTTCCGTCACCAAAAACGGTTAAATCCTCTCCTCTAAGTGCTTGCCCCATAAATGCAGGAAGTACTCTACCATCATTCAACCTCATTCTGGGTCCGTAGGTGTTGAAAATTCTGACTATTCTTGTCTCCAAACCGTGATAAGTGTGATAAGCCATTGTCATCGCCTCTTGGAAACGTTTTGCCTCATCGTAAACTCCTCTAGGTCCTACTGGATTTACATTTCCCCAGTAATCTTCAGTTTGGGGATGAACAGTTGGATCCCCATAAACTTCACTGGTACTAGCAATTAATAAACGAGCTTTCTTCGCCATTGCTAACCCTAACAGGTTATGAATACCCAAGGACCCTACTTTTAGGGTTTGAATAGGAATTTTAAGATAATCAATAGGACTCGCCGGTGAAGCAAAATGAAGAATATACTTAAGATCGCCTGATACGTGCACAAATTTACTTACATCATGGTGGTGAAATTCAAAATCCTCACGACCAAATAAATGCTCAATATTACGTAGATCTCCAGTAATCAAATTATCCATTCCGATAACATAATATCCTTCTTGAAGAAATCTATCGCAAAGGTGCGACCCCAAAAAGCCAGCGGATCCGGTAATTAAAACTCTTTCTTTCTTCATTTAATTTCTGATCGTCCGATGCTGTAATAAGTAAATCCATGTTTACGTATTACATCCAATTCAAATAAGTTTCTTCCATCAAAGATGACATTATCTTTCAATGCATTGGATATTTTATCAAAATTGGGTGTTCTAAATTCAGGCCATTCGGTGGCGATCACCAAAAAATCTGCACCGTTTAGTGCATCATAAGCCGAATCCATAAAATTAGCTTTATCACCAACCACAGCTTTCACGTTTGGCATGGCTTCCGGGTCATAGGCTTGAACCGTTGCTCCTAAACCAGTTAGGGCATCAATCATTTCCAATGCCGGAGCCTCACGAATATCATCTGTATTGGGTTTAAAGGCTAATCCCCAAAGTGCTACCGTTTTACCTTTAATTGAGTCGGCATAATGTTCTGTAATTTTTGGTAATAGCGCCTTTTTCTGCTCCGCGTTAACATCTTCAACAGCCTTTAAGATCTTGAAATCATAATCAAGTTCTGAAGCACTATGAACCAATGCTTTAACATCTTTCGGGAAACAGCTTCCTCCGTATCCAATTCCAGGGAATAAAAAACGTTTTCCAATTCGATCATCACTTCCTACCCCTTTTCGAACCATATCTACATCTGCGCCTAACTTCTCACATAAACGAGCAATTTCATTCATGAATGAGATTTTTGTAGCCAAGAAACTATTGGCTGCGTATTTGGTTAATTCCGCACTTCGAGTATCCATGTGCATTACCGGATTGCCTTGGCGAACATAAGGCGCATAAAGCTCGTCCATGATTTCGAATGCCTTTTCTGACTGAGCTCCAATCACTACTCGATCTGGCTTCATAAAATCATCCACTGCTACACCTTCTCTAAGAAACTCTGGGTTAGATACTACATCAAAATCACCCGCGTAATTCTTCGAAATGGCCGCATGTACTTTATCGGCTGTACCTACAGGCACCGTACTCTTATCAACGATAACCTTGTAATCCTTCATCATGTTACCTAAATCTTCTGCGACTCCCCGTACATAACGTAAATCTGCTGAACCGTCTTCACCTGGAGGTGTAGGTAATGCCAAAAATACTACCAAACTCTCCTTAACCGCATCCTCAAGATTTGTTGTAAAGGTTAATCTACCCTCACGCAGGTTTCTTTTAAAAATTGTTTCTAGACCGGGCTCGTAAATGGTAATTTGACCGTTTGAAAGTTTATCAACCTTACTCTGATCGATATCCACACAAATCACTTCGTTACCTGTTTCTGCAAAACAAGTTCCACTAACTAAACCGACATATCCGGTTCCTACTACAGCAATTTTCATTTTATTGTATTAAAGAAATCTTTAATTTGATTCGTTATGTATTCTAATTCTTCTGTTGTTTTTTCAGAGCAAATAGGTAGACTTAGTACTCTTTTTGACGTTCGTTCTGCGTTTATTGAAGATATAGATTCACTATATGCTTTTTGTTGGTGCAAAGGTAACGGATAATAAACCATTACCGATACGCCCCTCGACTTAAGAAAGTCTTGCAACATATCGCGTAATTCTCCACTTTCACATTCGATGGTGTATTGATGAAATGTGCAATTCGCCGATTTGTCGTGTCGAGGTAGTCTTAGTTGTGATATTTCCGAGAGTCTCTCATAATAAAAATTAGCCGCTGAAATTCTGCGTTTTAACGTCTCGTCCAGGTATTTTAACTTTACCCTCAAAACAGCCGCTTGAATGGTATCTAACCTCGAGTTCAATCCAATAATTTCATGGTAATAGCGTTTGTTTTGACCATGATTAGCGATCATCTTGGCATTATCTGAAAGCTCCTTACTATTGGTAAAAATTGCGCCACCATCACCATAACAACCCAAGTTCTTCGAAGGGAAAAACGATGTGATTCCTATGTCACCGATACAGCCGGTGTATCCTTGAGTTTTACCCTTATAATAAGTTCCTAAACTCTGCGCAGCATCCTCAATTACCCTTAAATCGTATCGGTCAGCAATTTCTATGACACTGTCCATATCACAATGTGCCCCAAATAAATGCACCACTGCAATAGCCTTTGTATTTTTCGTTATAACAGACCTTAGGGTATTGACATCGAGTAAATAATTCTCATTTATATCTACAAAAACTGGCTTAATTCCTAAGAGTAAAGCAGCTTCAGGAAGCGCAGCATATGCAAATGATGGCATGATAACTTCATCACCCCGCTTTAGACCTAAAGCCATCATCGCTATGGTCAATGCGTCTGTACCAGACGCGCATGATATGACGTGAGAAACATTTAGGTAGGATTCTAAATCTTGCTCAAATAGTGCTACTTCTTCACCCTTTATAAAGGCGGCTTTATCAATAACCGATTGAATAGAAGATTCGATCTCTTCTTTATGCCGCAAATGCAAGGCATTGATATTCGCCATTTGAATGTTCAATACCTTACAAAAGTAAGAAAGATAACGATTTGAGAATGCTAGTTTTTGTTACGTTGCCGTAAAACTTCATAAATGGAGATGCCTGCAGCAACCGAAACATTCAAGGATTCTACTCCTGATTTCATAATTGGAATAGACACTAAATCATCACACATTTTCATTGCATCATTCGAGATACCCGAATCTTCACTACCCATGACTAATGCAACGGGCCCTTCTAAGGTTGCGGAATATAGATTTTGCTTAGCCTTTTCAGTAGCGCCATAAATTTGTAATCCTGAATTTTTTAAAAATTTCAATGCATGATGTAGGCTATTGGTTCGGCTTACAGGTATTTTTAGCAAAGCCCCAGCGGAAGTTTTCAATGCATCTGGGCTTAAGGGTGCACTACCTAATTCAGGAACAAGTATACCATGCACTCCTGCACAGGAGGCGGTTCGCGCAATAGCTCCAAAATTTCTAACATCCGTTACACCGTCCAAAACCAATACAAAAGGATCTTCACCCTTTTCAAAAGCATGTTGTACTATTTCTTCTAGGGAAACAAAATCTACTACCGATAATGAAACCACTACCCCTTGATGGTTTCCTCGTACCAAACTGTTAAGTTTTTCACTTGGAACTTGCCTCCAAAGGATGCGATTATCCCTAAAGAGCGTTAATAATTCTGCAAGTTGACCTTGGAGTCTTCCTTCTTGAATCCAAACTTTATCAATGGTTTTACCAGATTCAATGGCTTCCCTGACCGGATGGATGCCATATAATAGTGATGTTGTCTTTTTCATAAAAAATCCCGCCGTTGAGGCGGGATGTAATTTTAAAATTTACCTATGCTCGCCGCTTGTTTCCTATATTTATCTGCGAGGGCTTTCTTACCCGTCGCATCTAACGACTTAATCATACGTCTTAGAAGGTCTTCTGACACGTATATCTCGCGCTGCGCAAAAGCCATTCCTTCTCCATCGTCTTCAAGCTCATTTACGAAGAAGTTATAATATTCAAGGTTCTCTTTTAAGCATTGATCCATCACTTTCTTAGCTCCTTTCTCATCTCCCAGACTCAATAGTGTTAATCCATAATCAACTCTGTACTCACGTCTCATAGGCATCACAGACTCAGGGATTTCCTTCATAACATGATTAAGAACCTCAACCCCACGATTTCGGTATACCTTTATGGAATCCGAGTAGACCGCAAAAAATTCTGCTGCATTTGCGAAACCTTCTTCAGGAGAAACCATTTTAGTCAAATCACTACCCGCATTCAATTGTTTTTGGACTTGTTCTAGCACATTCACCTTTTGCAGGTAGAATTTCGCTAATAGTAATCCCATTTGCTGAATATCGTTTGGCACATAAGATGCTTTGTCATCTAGGAAGAAATTATCTTTCTCTTTCATCCCATAGTAACCATAATTCTTCACAATGTTGGAGTACAGCTTGTGCTGATTTACTCTCAAAGGTTGACGACTTGAAGATCCACCTCGAATTGGCATTAAACGATAAACCAATCCCTCTAATTCTAGGTAGTCATTCAATCCTTTGAAATCATAACCAGAAACAGAAGTAAAGTATATTGGGCGTTTCCAACCTTCTTTTGACATGGTAGACACCAAATCATACATCACCAAGTCTCCTTTGGTTAGATATTCGGCACCCACATTAATTGCGATTGAATCAACAATTAAATTCTGATAAACAGGATGTACTACTCCTGCTTTCAACACAGCTTCTTTGTTTACAGGTACAAACATCTTACCCCCGTTCCAAACAACGTTGTCCGTTACACCACCCGCCGCTTCTCTTGCCGCTCTTAATTCTTTAACTACATCAGCCACCGGTCTTGGGTTTGGATATGCTTTTTTATTCAAAGGAATTCCATATTCAAAGCTACCTGTTTGAAGATCCTCTTTTGTAACTGTTAACGGAAGTGGCATAGACTTACCCACAGTATCAATAAGTACGGAACTGTACCATTCAGTAGGCAATAGTGACTGGTTAATGATTCTCACGTCGGTTCGAATACCCTCTACATTTTGAGCATACCAAAGTGGATAGGTATCGTTATCTCCGTTACAGAATAAAATAGCATTCGGCTCGAGATTTTCTAAGAAGTTCTTGGCCATATCAATTCCAATATATCGACCTGAACGGTCGTGATCGTCCCAGTTCTCGGCAGCCATGTTGATCGGCACCAAAACAATACTCGCAATCACACTGATGTAAGCGGCATTCTTACCTAGATATTTTTTTAACAAATCTGCCAATGAAATCACACCTAAGCCAACCCAAATACAGAATA
>JAYYCN010000077.1:0-3606 GCA_036161795.1 Bacteroidota bacterium | reverse complement strand
GTTGACCAACTAGAGCCACCATTAAAAGAACGTACCACATTTTGTTCCTTACCACCGGATTCAATCACAGCGTAAAGAGTATCAGATGAACTAGGAGCGCAGGCCATTTCAACACGACCATCAAGTGCACTCGTATTTTTGTAAGATTCAGTAAAACTTGTACCGTTCGAACTATAATAAATACGCCCACCGCCTCGATCCGAACTACTCGCATATGGGTTTTTACGCGTTCCAATCCATAATCTATTGTCCGCATCTATCTCAATATCAGAAACCGCGTGATAATGCGATTGGCTTGGAATTTTGGGAGCTACATTCGACCATGAAGTACCCCCGTTTGTACTGCGAAACAAACCAACAGTTGTATTATTACCGTGGTATGTCCCTTGGTAATACAGAATATCCACTCCCGCATACACTACGGATGTGCCACTCTCGTCTCTAACCACAATATCATTTACGTAAAAATAGGATGATGTATTACTAAGGTGAGACCAGGTTTCTCCGCCATCTGTACTTTTAAATATTCCAAATCCCCTTGAACTAGAGGCAGTGGTTCCAAACCCCTCACCTGTTCCCACATACCAAATATCATTATCATTCGGATCCTGTGCAATACATGTCACGTTTAGGTTTGGCCAAATACCTCCTACCTGCTCCCACTTGCTATTGGCACTGCTGATATCAGCATTCACCCATAGTCCACCTGTAACTCCGCCAGCGAACACTTTCAACTGTTCGGAATCACTGGCATCCCAGGCTAATGCACGGGTTCTTCCACCAACGTTATTCGGTCCTCTAGATTTCCAGGGAGTCGATTTTGTTCCTGGCGTACCTCTTTTATTGATTTTATGAGAGGTGTTTATATTCTGTAAAACTGGAAATAGCACCTCAGGAGTTGGTCTTCCCTTGGAAGGGTCCAACGTCATTAAGAAATCTTGTTTCCACCATTCCAATGGTGTTATCTCCTTCTTTATCAATCCGCTTCTTCTTGCGTTACGAATATTTTTATCCAGGAATTTTTCTGCTCGCTTCAATGTTTTTGAATACGTGGGACGTACAATTTTTCTTTTAGTATAAGCTTCATCATATGGGAAACCTCCTTGTACGTAAACACTTGAATAAATCAATAATATAATTGAGTACATAAAACTGAATTTGAATATTTTAATCATTTTTATTTTTCCTTTTTTAATCAATCCAACTCTTCCAATAATTAGGATCCTCAACTTTAACGGCTTCTTCGGTTACTTTCAATGGATAAAACGGATCGATCATAACCGCTAACTCTTGGGTCTCTTTTTTTCCAATACTTTTTTCTACAGCTCCGGGATGAGGTCCATGTGGTATGCCTTTTGGGTGTAAGGTAATCATCCCCTGCTCTACATGCTTACGACTCATAAAATCGCCATCTACGTAATACAATATTTCGTCAGAATCTACATTCGAGTGATTGTATGGTGCAGGAATCGAATCTGGATGGTAATCGTACATTCTAGGAACGAAACTACAAATTACAAAATTTCTTCCTTCGAAGGTTTGATGAATGGGTGGTGGCATATGCAACCTTCCAGTGATTGGTTCAAAATCGTGAATGCTAAATCCAAAGGGATAGACATACCCATCCCAACCAATAGCATCAAATGGATGTGTTGCTAAAGTGTAAGGATAAAGTAGGTCTTGTTTTTTAATCATTACATTAAAGCTACCTTCTTTATCATGCATTTCAAGGTTTTTAGGTAATTTAATATCACGTTCACAATACGGAGAGTGCTCCAATAACTGACCAAAAGAATTTTGATATCGCTTAGGTGGATAAATCGGGGTTGGTGACTCAATAACCATCATTTTGTTATTTTCATCGTTAAAATACAATTGATATATCGTGCCTCTTGGAATAACGAGATAATCTCCATATTCAAATTCAATAGAGCCAAAAATTGTTTTTAGCTTTCCGGAGCCTTTATGAATAAATAATACCTCATCAGCATCTGCGTTTTTGAAGAAATAGTCGGTCATGCTTTTCCGACAAGATGCAACCCCAATGGATATATCAGAATTCATCAACAGTACTTTCCTTGCCTTAATGTAATCGTCCTCAGAGGGCGTATCGAAAGTGAGGAAGCTCCTGCTTTTCATGTTTTTGGCATGCGCGATCTTGGGAGTAACATCAATAGGGTCTCCAATATCCTTCACCACAGTTGGAGGGTGTGCATGATATACGAGTGAATATAAACTATTAAAACCCTCTGTGCTGATCAATTCTTCAGCATAGAGCTCTCCATTTGGTTTTCTAAACTGCGTGTGTCTTTTTTTGGGAATTTTTCCTAAGCGATGATAAAATGCCATAACTGCTTATTTGATTCTAGGCGAATATAAGCAATTAACGGCGCTGGCATTTTTAAGGATTTGCGTAAATTATGTATATTTGGTATAAACCATGCGTTGGATAATAACATTTTGTGTGCTTTTAATTACTTTTTTTACCAATTGTCAAAAAGAGGTAGAAATTCAAGTCAATGATAATGAAACGCCAAAATACGATGATGTGCCCACCATACACGTTGAAAATTACATTAACAGGCTTTTTATCGATTTACTAGGAAGAGAACCTACAGATACAGAGCGAGATTCACTGACAAACAAATTAAAAGACAGTCAACTATCTAAATCTTGTAGAGATTCGATTGTATATGATTTGCAATGGGATACCACTTACAAGGTGGGTGACTCCTCATACCGGCATGCCTACATCCAACGGGTATATAATCTTTTAAAATTCAATTATGTTGAAGGCGCTTCAGATCCAGAAATTGGTCAAAAATTAAACAATCTGCGATTTGCTATCAACGTAAATAGATTGAATGGAGATTCGGTAAGAGTCAAACAATATCTGGCAGAAGCAGCGAAATATGAAAATATTCTTCGATGGAGATATAATTATCGTAAGACAAATACAACCTATCCTGAGCTCTGTGGATTCCTGATGTATAATGGAGTCTACGATGTAATCAATATGGGGTCTTTCAATTTTGTTAATGCTGCATATGACGACGTCTTAGGAAGAAACCCAACAAAACAGGAGTTTGATGCTGCTTATGCTGTAGTCGACAAAAACGAACCCACCCTTGTATTTAATAAGGTAGCTTCCAATAAATTAGAATTTATTTCAATATTAACTCAGTCAGACGCGTTTTATGAAGCTCAAGTAAGATGGTGGCATTTCCAATATTTAAGAAAGGAAATCCCCAGTGATAAGTTATATCTATGGACCAAAGAATACCACAATAATCAAAAAATAGAATGGTTTCAACGCCAAATATTAATCACGGATGAATACGCTCAATTTTAAACTTCCTATCCTTACGATTGGCCTTATAGTCTCTGTCCTATCTTGTAGTAAAAAAATAGATGTATCATACGGAATAGAAGATATTTCTGTTTATGAGACAAAAGCTCAAAAACAAAAAGCCAAGAACGAAGCGGAATATATTTCTATTCTTTATACAAACCTATTTCAGGAAGCTATTTCCCCTGCAACTTTATATCAAACACAAAATGTGTTGTATTCAATTGGAGACCAGAATGTAGCCAAAGAAATGCTGT
>JAYYCN010000076.1:0-18049 GCA_036161795.1 Bacteroidota bacterium | reverse complement strand
CAAGATTTAGACAGAGCCCTAATCATGGGAAGCAATAGCTTTGGTAAGGGATTGGTACAGCACTATAAAAACCTACCCTATCGAACGCAAATGAAAATCACTACCGCTCGATATCACACACCATCGGGAAGATGTATTCAACGTATTAATTACAGCCTAGACCAAGCTATAAAAACCAAACAAAAAAGAAAGCCATTCAAAACAAAAAATGGCCGTTTGGTATATGATGGCGGCGGAGTTGACCCAGATGTAGATATTAAAAGCTCCGAAGAACAACAATTCATACAATGGCTAGAAAAAAACCATGTGTTCTTTGATTATGCCCAAACAAATAAGAACAGATGGGCAGGGGATAATTTGAATGATGCGTTTGCGTTATTGAGCGACTTTACCAAGTTTGCAGAACAGCATACCATTAAGCTAACTCACAAGTTATTTGAGAAGCACGTCAAAGAAAATTCCGATTCTATCATCACTCATCAAAAAAGCTTTTTCCAAATTAACGAAGCTTCCATCAATCAATGGGTAAGCCGACACATCAAAGATTACCAAGAAAGCTTCTTATTCAAACTGCGTTTTCACATCACCGAACATTTGAATGATAAAGTAACGGCTGAGAAAGCCATGATAAATGATGACCCATTAATCATTAAGGCAAAATCTAAGCTGAATAACCCCAAAGAAATTAAGGAAATATTAAGAAATTAACATTGGTCGGGTTTTTAATACTACTTCTAATTGGATCCTTTGGTGGCTTTTTGGCTGGTATCATGGGTGTGGGAGGTGGATTGGTCTTCATTCCAGTTTTAAGCTTCATTTTTAATCACTTCGACACACTTAGCAATACAGAAATCGTCCGATTCACACTCGCAAATTCCATCGCCCTGGTATTTATTTCAGGTATTTCTGGGGTTTACCGTCAA
Source organism: Bacteroidota bacterium (assembly GCA_036161795.1). Classification (GTDB taxonomy): domain Bacteria; phylum Bacteroidota; class Bacteroidia; order NS11-12g; family UBA955; genus VMCP01. The sequence continues at coordinate 17,126 of JAYYCN010000076.1, read as the reverse complement.
TATAAAATGGGGATCTCTAACCCGATAGAGAGTTTAAGCGTGGGTATTCCAGGAGCATTATTTGCCTCCTTGGTGAGTTTTGCAATCCAACACGGCAATTGGTATAACCATACCAGATTCTCTTATGTTTTTTTAGGATTCTTATTAATATCAATTGGAAATATGCTTTTCAAAAAAGATTCCAACTCACATGGAAATGAGGGGAATGTGATTAAGCATTCCTTAGCAGGAAAAGCAATGGTTGGGGTCTTAGCAGGGTCTGTAGTGGCGCTAAGCGGTCTTGGAGGAGGAATCGTAATGGTACCAATGTTTCGGATGTTGCTAAAGTTACCCGTAAAAAAAGCCACAGCACTATCATTAAGTGTTGTTCCACTCCTTGCAATCGTACCTATTCTCCAGTACGTCATGGATAATCAAGCACCGATTTTACAAAACTCAAATTTAGATTGGCTAAACTCTCTACCTTTAATTCAAACAAAATACATCCTCTGGTTGGTTTATATACCTATGGCTATTGGCGTATTGTTTTTCTCATCTTTTGGACAGAAAACATCAAAGAGAATACCTACCCGTTATATACAAGTTATATTTGCTTTTTTATCCTTAATTATACTATTAAAGACAGTTTATGAACTATTCGCGACTATATAAAAATCTGATTTTCTCCTTTGTTTTTGCAACTACCACTGTGGTCGTAGCTCAAAGTCGTCAGGAAAAAAGAAAGAAAGAATCCATCGAACAACTTCAAAAACACATTAAGTATTTAGCTTCTGATGAGTTGGAAGGTAGACAAACAGGCTCGCCTGGTGAACAATTGAGCGCTTCTTATATAGCTAACGAGTTTAAGAAAAACGGCCTTACCCTGCTTGGCGATAATGGTTTTCAAAATTTCACCATGACGCAGTTCCGAATGGCATCGGATGAATGTGTATTAAGAATCAACTCGATGCCAGGTGCGGGAGAATCTGTTCAGTTTGAATTGAATAAAGATTTCTATCCGCTTTCACCAACCTGTGACTACGATAGTTGCAAAGCAGAGGTAGTGGACGTTGGATATGGAATTGTTTCAAAAAAATTCGAGAAAGATGAATACGCAGGTGCAGAAGTTGAAGGAAAAATTGTTGCCATGCGTTTAGGCTATTTTGGTCAAAGCGAAAATCCACATAGTGAATTAGCCAACTTCGCAGATATAAACACAAAAGTAAATACTGCCATCAGCAAAGGCGCTGTTGGGGTAATCTTATTTAATAACGAACCCAACGAAAAAGCTCCGAGTGGTAAATTAAACCGTTCAGTGAAGCCAACAAACATACCGGTATTCTATTTTGCTAAAGCCAAGCCGTTCCCTCGCGGACTAACGGTTACCATGAAAAGCAAGGTAGTTGCGCCTACAACAATCGGGCATAATGTCGTTGCCTTTAAAAATAATCATCGCAAGAAAACCGTAATCATTTGCGCACACCACGACCATATCGGTTACAATGAATATGATAACAGCCGTTATCGTGGACCTCAAGCCATTCACAATGGAGCCGATGATAATGCCTCGGGGGTTGCAGCGATGATAGAACTTTCTAAGCAAGTTCAAAAATGGGGGCTCCGTAAGAACAATTACTTATTCATCGCATTCAGTGGTGAAGAATTAGGTTTATTAGGATCTAAATTCTTCACTAAAAACCCATTGATCCCTATGGATAAAATTAATTACGTTATCAATATTGATATGCTTGGAAGACTAGACTCAAGCAAAAAAGTATTGACTATCAACGGCGTGGGCACCTCTCCTCTTTGGAAAGAGGTTTTATCCCAATTAGAGAACGATACAGCATTAGTCAAAGTAGCTACTACCGAAAGCGGACTCGGACCTTCAGACCACGCTAGTTTTTATCTTGAAAACAAACCTGTACTTCACTTCTTCTCTGGTCAACATCGAGATTATCACACCCCGGATGATGACGAATACAAGATCAATTATGAAGGTCTTTACAATTCAATTAAAATCATCAAACAGATGATTTGTCATACAAAGAAAAAGAAATTAACATTCAGTAAAACCAAAGATATTTCTCCGGGTAAAATGCGCTTTAAAGTAACATTGGGCGTAATGCCAGACTATTCTTTTAGTGGGGAAGGAATGCGCATAGATGCCGTAACTAGAGGTCGTCCTGCTGAGAAAGCAGGTTTACAGCGTGATGATATTGTTATACAAATGGGAGATTATAAAGTCAAAGACATGATGAGCTACATGTCGGCTTTAACTAAATTCAAAAAAGGAGATACTGTTCCAGTTACTGTAAGCAGAAAAAATGGAACGTTTACCGCAAAAGTCACATTCTAATGAAGATCATAGAGCATATAGAAAAGCGCCAAGGAACACTTTTCTCTTTTGAAATACTACCACCACTTAAAGGAGTAGGTATACAGAGTATATTTGATGGAATCGATCCATTGATGGAATTTAAACCATCGTTCATTGATGTCACTTATCATCGAGAGGATTTCTTATTAAAACAACGAGCCGACGGCTCTTTTGATCGTGTTTCCACCCGCAAAAGACCAGGTACCGTGGCTATTTGTGCTGCTATTCAAAATAAGTATCATATCGATGCGGTTCCACACATCATTTGCGGTGGGTTTACTAGAGATGATACAGAAACGGCACTCATCGAGTTAAACTTTCTAGGAATTGATAATGTACTTGCGCTTAGAGGTGATGCGCGTAAAGGGGACGTAAATTTCATTCCTGAAAACCGTGGGAATAAAAATGCACTTGACTTAATCCATCAAGTGAAAAACATGAACTCAGGGATTTATCTCGATGAAGAATTAACAAACGCGACAGAAAGTGATTTTTGTATCGGTGCTGCATGCTATCCTGAGAAACACATGGACGCGCCTAACTTACAATCCGATTTGAAATTCCTAAAACGCAAAGTGGAAGCGGGTGCTGAATTCTTGGTTACCCAAATGTTCTTTGATAATCAACATTACTTCGAGTTTGTTCAAAAATGCAGAGATATCGGTATCAATGTGCCCATTATTCCAGGAATTAAACCCATTTCCACTAAGAAACAATTGATGGTGCTTCCTAAAATTTTCCATATTGATATGCCAGAAGAATTGGTAGATCAAATTGAAAAATGCTCGAATAACGAAGAAGTAAAACAAGTCGGAATTGAGTGGACAACCAAGCAATGCAAAGAACTCATGGCTCAAGATGTTCCTGTTCTGCATTTTTATACCATGGGTAAAGCACATCAAACCAAAGAAATCTGTAAGAACATATTTTAAATGGAGGGAACGGTAACAAAGTCTACTGGAAGTTGGTATCAGGTTGAGACTGCTGAAGGTAAAGTTTGGAGTGCCCGTACCCGTGGCAAGCTAAGACTTGCCCAATTGAACACCAGTAATCCAGTTGCTGTTGGCGATCGTGTCAGCTTAGAGATAGACAGGAATTACGAAGATACCGCGAGAATTATATCCATTGAAGACAGAGAAAATTGGATCATTCGAAGGGCTAATAAATCTACCTCAAAACGACAAATTCTTGCTAGTAATTTAGATGCAGCCGTATTGGTAGGAAGTATTGTGTCACCGAGAACTTCTCTTGGTTTCATTGACCGATTTTTAGTCACCTGCCAAGCGCACCACATCAAGGCCATCTTATTTTTAAATAAGATAGATTTACTAGGTGATTCTCTAGCTGAAGTCAAATCTCAAATCGAACACATCTACAAGCGCGCTGAGCTTACCATTTTTTACGGATCCGCCACAAACAAACAAGGATTAGATGATTTTAAAGCACATACGTATGGTAAACGTATTTTATTAGCTGGTCATTCCGGGGTGGGTAAATCCACGCTAATGAATGCACTATACGATAATCTCAACGCCCGGGTTGGAGCTATTTCTGAGTACCACCAAAAAGGTAAACATACTACTACATTTGCAGAAATGTTTACCGCTGATAAAGGAACACAAATCATTGATACACCTGGAATCCGTGATTTTGGCGTTGTGGACGTGGAAGATCATGAACTACACCAGTATTTCCCAGAGTTCAGACGAATCATGTCTGAATGTAAATTTAGTAATTGTACACATATTCATGAACCAGATTGTGCCGTTTTAAAAGCCGTGGAATCCGGCGATATTCCCGATGAGCGTTACTACAGTTATCGCAGTATTTTAAATGATGAAGACATCTATAATTAGTTTGTATTTTCGCTCTGTATTTTGAGAAATTCACGCCCGCTGATATCGCTTTTCCTTTTTATTTTCATGGTGATTTCATCTTGTATAAAATCACCTGAGTTCTCACAGAATGAATCATTGGAATGGTCAAATGATACGGTCTATTTTGATACTATTTTCACTAGGCAAAACCAAACAGGTAATTACCCTATTTCTATTACTAAAATACTGAGTGTTAAAAACCCTTCTGACCTTTGGGTGAATGCAAATTTTGAAGTTGCCGGTGGTGATCAATCCTCATATAAAATTAATGTAGATGGCTTAAGCGGTAGCAAAATAAATCATATTGAAATTGCTCCTAATGATAGTGTGTTTGTGTTTGTACAATGTGCGCTGGAAGCAAACAATGAAACACAACCCGCATTGGTTCTCGATTCAATTTGGGCTAGGGTTGGAACCCGTAATTCCAAAATAATGCTTGCTGCATATGGTTGGGATGCACATTATGTTAGGGATAGTATAATTCCCAATAATACCGTTTGGAGTGATGCAAGTAAACCATATGTAATCATTGATGGTGCGTATGTTGGGCCGAATTCAAAATGGATATGGAAAGAAGGGATTCAAGTGTACGCTTCTGCCCGAAGCGGTATTTACGTATTCGGCGAATTTAATATAGAGGGCAGTAAGGAGGCTCGTGTTTCAATACAAGGAGACAAACCTGTATTTTCTAGCAAAACCATACCCAACCAATGGTACGGCATTTACTTTGCACCCGGTGGAAAGGGAAATATAAAGTATGGTGATATTACCAATGCTTCATTTGGAGTTAGAACCGATTCACTTTCTCAAAAAAACGCACCTAGTATACGACTATCTAACACAAGAATTCAATATTGCGGACAAACCTGTTTGGTCAGTCTTTCTGGAGGTATTGAAGCTGAAAATTGCCTATTCGCAGATGCCGGTAGCTACACCTTTTTGGGTTATTTCGGGGGTTGGTATAAGTTCAATCACTGTACATTCGCAGACCACTCCCAAATCGCCATTAGGCGAGATGGTCACTTTGGGATGACCAATACCCTACGTGATGGTAATGGGTACTTATTGGATGTAAAAAACTTAACCTGCTCGATCGAAAACTCCATCATCTGGGGGAATCGAATGGATGAAGTCGCTCTTGATAGAGTCGATCAAGCAGACTTCAATTTTAGTAGTTCATTTACACTCTTTCGAACGAAAAATGAAAAAGAAATCATACCAAAAACAACGAATTATTTCAATTTGGATCCACTATTTGAGGATTATGAAACCAGCAATTTTAGTCTAACTACAACGTCTCCTGCTTTAGAAAAAGCCAATCCCGCGAGCGGATTATCCGTTGACTTATTCGGTAATAGCAGGGGTAATCCTGCAGATATCGGCGCAATTGAAACCGAGTAGTTATCGTTTCTTTTTGAAGAATACCTTCATCAAATTAGCGCAATCGTCTTCCATTGTACCAGAAATAGATTCAACTTTATGGTTAAAAGCCAATCCCTTTGAGGAATAACCCGATTTAGGCTCATTGGCACCGAATACCACCTTGCCCATTCTAGACCACTCAATGGCTCCAAAACACATAACACAAGGCTCTAAGGTTACGTATAAGGTACATTCATTAAGGAATTTACTTCCCATAAACTCTGACGCACTCGTAATGGCGATCATTTCGGCATGTGCGGTTACGTCTGTTAGCTTTTCTGTTTGGTTGTAGCCTTTGCCAATGATTTTCTGATTATGAACCACAACCGCACCAATAGGAACCTCATCTTCTTCAAAAGCTCTTTCCGCTAATTGCAAAGCCTTACTCATGAAATAATCATCTCCTAATAAATCCATCGATGGAGTAAAGATAATGTCATTCGTGCCATTTTTTGCTGAACTTTGTTAGTTCAATGATGAGAATAGGAATGGTGCTTTACCCAACCTTCGGGGGAAGCGGTGTATTAGCCACGGAGTTAGGAAAAGCATTGGCCCAAAAAGGCCATGAAATTCATTTTATCAGTTACAACCAACCTGCGAGGTTAGAGGCATTTCTCGAAAACGTATTCTTTCATGAAGTCAGCATTCCTAAATATCCTTTATTCGACTATGCTCCATATGAAACAGCATTGGCAGGAAAGATTGTAGAAATTGTACGAAGTAATAAGCTAGACCTTTTGCATGTTCATTATGCTATACCCCATGCCTCAGCGGCTTTATTGGCCAAACAAATATTAGCAGAAGACAATAAAGATATTCCCGTGCTTACGACACTCCATGGTACCGACATAACGCTTGTTGGCCGTGAAGCAAGTTACGAGCCAGTGGTGAGTTGGAGTATAAATAATTCCGACGCCGTTACCGCTGTTTCAAAAAGCCTTGTTGAAGATACCTTGGAACATTTTCAGATAAAAAGAGAGGTACTCATGATTCCTAATTTTATTGATTTCGACCGATTCAATAAAAAACCCAAGGAACATTTCAAAAAGGCCATTGCTCCAAATAATGAAAAAATACTCGTTCACACCTCCAACTTTCGGAAGGTTAAACGGGTAGATGATGTTATTCGTTTATTCCATATTGTACAGCATAAAATCCCATCCAAATTATTACTCATTGGTGATGGACCAGAGCGCTCAAATATTGAAAAAACATGCCGTGAGCTAAAAGTCTGCGACAAAGTCACGTTTTTAGGAAAACAAGAAGCCATTGAAGAAATTCTCAGCCTTTGTGACCTTTTCATTCTGCCGTCTGAGAGAGAAAGTTTTGGTCTCAGCGCCTTGGAAGCTATGGCATGTGAAGTGCCAGTTATTTCAACAAATGTAGGAGGCTTAGCTGAAGTAAATATTCATGGTAAAACAGGATATACTTCTGAAATAGGCAACTACGAGGAAATGGCACAATTTGCCCTCGACTTGCTACAAAACGAAGGAAAACTGGAAACCTTTCGACATGCTGCTTTAGAGCAAGCAAAGAAATTCAGCTTAGAAGATATTCGACTTCAGTATATTGAGCTTTATAAAAACCTTATCGAGCCTTAGTTTCTCGGGATGTGAATCCTAAGGAACTTAAGGGCAATTCCTATTTGATTCTCAACTGTTTTTGCGGAGATATCCAATATTTCTGCGATCTCCTTATGACTCATTTCATAAGTCCTGCTCATGATGAATATCTGACGACATTTCTTAGGTAACTGTTCAATCAACAAATGCAGTTTTTCTTGGATTTCTTTTCGACTTATCTCCTCAATAATGGTAGATGAAACTGAAATTGTAGATTCATCGGCAGGTAGATCAGTGAAATCAACTTTGGATTTACGCAATTGATTAAGCGATCTGTTTTTTACCGATCTAAAAAGATAATTCTTTAAAGAAGATTCCTCTTGAATATTACGGTATTCGCCCCTATTCCAATAAGAAATAAATACATCATTGACCACCTCTTCAGCTTCGTCGGAATTATGAAGCATAGAAGTAGCGAAGGCGATGAGACCTGGACGGAACCTTCTAAATAATTCTTCAAAATGTAATAAATTCCCTGACAAGCTTATGGTTTATGGGATATATGGCAAAAATAGGGCCAAGAAGTACAGGATTACTTAAAAAGTAATTCACGAATGTTAATTGGCAACATCACTCATGAATTGTAAATGCATGAGTTTTAATTCCTCTGAAGTGAATTCTCCATCAAAATACTCCACTGCCGCCTCTATATCCTCGTTCTCTTCACCACTGAAATATTCTACCAATTCTTCCTGTAGTTCATCATCTAAAAACTGATTTAAAAAATAGCGGATATTAATTTTTGTCCCTGAATTTACAATTTGGGTTAATTCATCCAGCAATTCATCAAACTCAATTTTTAACTGTCCAGCGATGTCAGGAAGATCTACTTTCTTATCAATATTCAATATGATATTCACTCGCTTTGCAGACCGTTCAGAATTGCCTTTTAGGACGATATCTTCAGAACGTTCTATTTCATTTTCTTCGACGTATTTAGCAATAAAATCAATGAAAGGCTGTCCAAACTTTTGGGCTTTGTTTTTTCCCACTCCGTTGATATTGGCTAGCTCTGACATGCTCATCGGGTACTTTGTTGCCATATCCTCCAAACTAGGATCTTGAAAAATCACATATGGAGGTAGGCCTTTCTCCTGGGCCACTGTTTTCCTTAACTCCTTTAGGGCTTTGTACAGTGTTTCATCACTTAAAGACTCTAACTTGAAACTATCAAACGCCTCATCGTTCACATTATCGTATTCAGTATCAACCGGCATCAGTAGCGTTTGGGGTTGTTCTAAGAAGGATTGTGCTTTCGAGGTTAAACTTAGCAAACCATATCGTTCAATACTTTTAATAAGGAATCCTTCAACTAACGCCAATCTGATGATGGATTTCCAAAATATTTTGTCCTTATCCTTCCCTTTACCAAATGCTGGAAGTTCATTGTGCTTATATTGTTTAATCAGAATATCTTGTTTGTTTCCAATAAGTATATTGACCCAATGAGACATGGTAAAATCTCCTTTCACCGATTCTATCAAATTGAGCGCTGACAACATAGAAGTCTGAACATCCTCTTTAGGCTTAGGACTTGCACAGTTATCGCACATTTTTTCACAGTTCTCTTCATCAAAAGATTCTCCGAAGTAATGCAAGAGTAGTTTACGGCGACATTGGCTACTTTCTGCGAAGGCTTCTGTCTCGGCAATAAGCAAACGACCAATTTCTTGTTCAGCCACAGGCTTATCCTTCATGAACTTTTCTAATTTCTCAATATCATTGGGATTATAAAAAAGAATACATTCACCTTTCATTCCATCTCTTCCTGCTCGACCGGTTTCTTGGTAATAACCCTCTAGGCTCTTGGGTACGTCGTAATGTATGACATAGCGAACATCGGGTTTATCAATGCCCATACCAAAGGCGATAGTCGCTACAATTACATCGCAATTTTCCATCAGAAAATCATCCTGATGTTGAGCCCTAACTTTTGCATCTAAACCTGCATGATAAGGCAGTGCACTGACGCCATTTCGCTGAAGCATCGTAGCAATCTCCTCAACCTTCTTTCGGGATAGACAATAAATAATCCCTGAGTTACATTCTCTTTTTTTAATAAAGGATATTATCTCCTTGTGCACCACATCCTTTCGACCTTTTGGTCGAACGCGATAAAACAAGTTGGAACGATTGAACGAACTTTTGAACAACTCGGCATCCAGCATATTCAAATTCTTCTGAATGTCGTGCTGAACTTTAGGCGTAGCTGTAGCGGTTAAGGCTAAAACTGGAATATCTCCAATTTCTTTAACCATCTGCTTGATTTTGCGGTATTCAGGACGAAAATCATGTCCCCATTCAGAAATACAATGCGCTTCATCTACGGCCACAAAGGAAATTTTTACGGAGGATAGTAATTTTAGTGTTTCTGATTTTTTTAATGTTTCTGGAGCAACGTACAACAGTTTTGTTTCTCCAGACACCACATCTTGATGCACTTTTTGTAGTTCTGACTTGTTCAAAGAGCTATTTAAAAAGTGAGCTAGACTGCTGTTTTGAGAAAACCCTCTAAGATTATCTACCTGATTTTTCATTAGGGCAATTAGCGGAGAAATCACAATTGCTGTACCCTCCATCATCATTGCAGGCAATTGATAGCAAAGAGATTTACCCGCACCGGTAGGCATAATAACAAAGCAATCATTACCCCTCATCATATGATGAATTACAGCCTCTTGATTCCCTTTAAATGAATCAAAACCAAAAATATCTTTAAGAAATTTTTTTGGGTTGTGATTTTCTAAATTAGCGGCCGCTACCATGGAGGCTTTGTTAAGGTTTGATATGTGAAAATACAACAATTTTCATACCTTAACAATCCTTTAATATTCAGAAGTTTACACGGTCATCGAAATGCTCTGTTCCTTTGGGCTTTTTTCGCTTATTTTGTAGATACAAAACGCTCTAGGAGTGTGTGTTTCAAATCCCATGCCCCATCATACGGAAGAACAAATCATTGAAATCGGCAAAGAAGCTATTTTAAGCGAGTTAAACAGCTTAAGTGTCTTACCTGAATATATCAATCGAGATTTTTACCAGGTAATACAGTTAATTTTTAACTCCTCCTCACGGGTGGTACTTACCGGGATTGGAAAAAGCGCTATCATCGGTCAAAAGATTACAGCCACTTTAAATAGCACGGGGCAGCCCGCCTTATTCATGCATGGGGCAGATGCCATCCACGGGGACTTAGGAATGATACAAAACAATGATGTCATCATTGCCATCTCTAAAAGTGGTAATACCTCGGAAATGACGGCACTTTTCCCCTTACTCAAGAAACTAGATAATCCAGTAATTGCCATGATTGGAAACGATCAAAGTTTCATGGCAAAACATGCGGATTACATCCTAAACACCACCGTAGATAAAGAAGCTTGCCCAAACAACCTTGCTCCAACTACAAGTACTTCTGCCCAACTAATGATGGGTGACGCACTTGCCATAACGCTGTTAAAATTAAGAAACTTTACGGGGAAAGATTTTTCAAAATTCCACCCGGGTGGGGCACTAGGCAAAAGGCTCTATCTCACCTGTGGAGATATTGCTAAGGAACACATGGCTCCCAGAGTCATACCTAAGACCCCATGGCAGGAGGTCGTCGTTAACATCTCTGAAAATAGGCTTGGTGCAACCGCTGTAATTGAAAACAAAGACGTTATCGGGATCATTACAGATGGAGACATAAGACGAATGCTAGCAAAATACGACAATTTAGAAGGCGTAACCGCATCTGATATAATGGGAAATAATCCGAGAATTTTAGATGCTGATATCCTGGCTGTTGATGCAGGTAATATCATGCAAGAAAATAAAATTACTCAATTAATAATCACTGGTGATCATGCCTACATTGGAATGGTTCACCTTCACGACTTATACCAACACGGTATAATCGCCTAATCCAATACATACATGAACAAAAATCATTATATCATTATCATGGCGGGTGGAATCGGCACCCGTTTTTGGCCTATAAGCAGAAAACATTTCCCGAAACAGTTCATGGACATTCTTGGTACGGGTAAATCACTTATTACTCAAACATATGAACGTTTCACTCAAGTAGTGCCTGAAGAAAACATATACATCGTAGCAAATGGTGAATATACTCCTCTCATCAAAGAGCATATCCCGAGTATCACCGAGGAACAAATCCTAAAAGAGCCTTTAGGGAAAAATACCGCGCCTTGTATAGCTTATGCCAGCTATTTCTTGCAACAGAAAAACCCAAATGCTGTTTGCATGGTTGCACCGAGTGATCATTTAATAACCAATGAGGCATTATTTGCCAAAACCGCTAGACAAGCCCTTGAATTTGCGGCAGACTCTGATGTGCTTGTCACATTGGGAATCCAACCCAGTCGCCCCGATACCGGCTATGGCTACATACAGTTTATTGAGGACTCGAATATAGGGGATATCAAAGAGGTAAAAACCTTTACAGAAAAGCCAGATGCCGAAATTGCTCAGACTTTCATTGATAGTAAAGAATTTCTTTGGAATGCAGGAATATTTGCTTGGAGCATCAAGAGTATATGCACTCGATTCGAACAAAAACTAAACGAAATTCATACTCTTTTCTCCGAAATAAATTACCAATCGAATAACGTAGAAGATCTCATTGAAAAAGCTTACGGGCAGTGTCCTAGTATTTCTATTGATTACGGAATAATGGAAAAAGATGACAACGTGTTTGTGATTCCTTCAGATTTTGGTTGGAGTGATCTTGGGACTTGGAAGAGTCTATGGGACGTGACGGAAAAAGACGAACATCAAAACAGTATGATTGGTAAGCAAACCATGTCCTATGATAGCCAGGATAATCTAGTGTATTCCAATCCAGACAAATTGGTTATTATTAGCGGAGTAGATAACCTTGTAGTAGTAGATTCTGAGGAAGTATTACTCGTCATGAATAAAGACAAGGAACAAGAAATAAAAAGCATCGTAAACGATGTAAAATCAAGCTTTAAAGGAAAATACAATTAAGTCTAAATTAAGCTTTTTAGCTTATTGCATTTTGTGAAGGGTTATTGTACATTTGTATTGTTATCAGAAATGATAACACCAACTGTTACGCGCTTTTACATACCAACATCCTGGCCGTGCTCTTTGCGCGGCCTTGGTTTTTTATAGAGAACCGTGAGAGATAAATCATACACACAAGCGCAAATATTTATTCATGTTTCGGTATTACTTTGGGGGTTTACCGCCATTCTGGGAAAACTGATTTCCTATGACTCCATCACACTAGTTTGGCAGCGTATGTCCTTAACTGCATTGGTATACCTAATGATACCAAGAACATGGAAATTACTTAAGCGTATCCCCAAAACGACAATTTTAAAACTTCTTGGAATTGGTGGAATCGTTTGTGCGCACTGGTTAACCTTTTATGGAAGTATCAAAATAGGTAATTCTGTTTCTGTAACCCTTGCCTGTTTGGGGTCCGCTTCATTTTTTACCTCTATCATCGAACCACTTATCATGAGGAAAAAATGGGCGATAAGTGAAATTACATCTGGTATTATTGTGATTTTTGGGGTCGTATTTATCAGTTTCTCTCTGCCTTCTGACAACGTAGAATCGCAATTCTATCCTGCTGCTATCGGTCTGGGTGTTTTAAGTGCAGCATTGGCCGCATTATTTAGCACTTTGAATAAACGTTTCATTGAAGATGCAGATCCTTTAAGTATTAGTACCATAGAAATGTTATCGGGAAGTATCCTACTTACCATTTTTCTTGGTGTTTACAACCCATCTGCATTGTTGGATTTACCCAAGCTTGATCCTTCCTCATTCGATTGGGATCATCTTCAAAATGGGTCTCTCGATTTACTCTGGATTGTTTTGCTTGCCGTTCTATGCACTAGCCTCACGTTTTACTTAGCCACCATTGCATTAAAACAGCTTACCGCCTTCACGACTAATTTAACCGTCAATCTGGAACCCGTTTATGGTATTGTGCTCGGAATCATCATATTTCAGGAAAATCAGGATTTGAATTTTCAGTTCTATTTGGGGACGGTAATCATTTTGGGCGCCATATTTTCGAATATCATCATCAAACGGAGACTAAGATTGAAAAATAACTTGTCTTAATTTTGCCATATGTTAGCTTTTATCAAGGAACGCAGAAGTCATTTTCTTAGGGAATTTAATGGTAAAAAAGCTCCAGACTCCATTATTCAAGAGATGCTAGAATCTTCTATATGGGCTCCCTCTCATCGACTAACACTGCCATTTCGATATGAAGTTTTCCCACCGAATCAATTAGGATATTTATCTACTGCGATTGAGAGTAGCTACCGTAAGAATGGAGTGGATATAAATCCCCTAAAAATCGAAAAAATACAATCTTTCTCGGATAAATTATCACATGCAATAGCCATCATTTTTAAACCGAGCGGAAAAGTCCCAGAATGGGAAGAATATGCAAGTCTGGGAGCTGCTGTGCAAAATATGTATTTACAACTATCCTCCCACGAAAAATTTGGAGGTTATTGGACAACTGGAAATGAAATAAACTCGGTGATTATGAGAGAATTTCTTCAGTTAGAAGATAGCGAAGTGCACTGCGGTTACTTCTTTATAGGTGGGATAGACAATAAGCGTACGAATGCAGCTAGACCAGCTGTAGACGTTAACTGGCGTTAATAAGATTTTGCAAAGATTACCCTTTGGGTAGAAGGCTCTCCCGTCAATACACAGTTACCGTTTTCCTGCTTATTATCTAAAGGAATACAACGAATAGTAGCCTTAGTGAGTTCCTTGATTTTTTCTTCTGTCTCACTATTTCCATTCCAATGTGCTACGGCAAAACCTTGTTTGTTATCTATTACATCAACAAACTCATCCCAAGTATCAACGTTATAGGTTCGGTTTTGTTGGAAATCTAACGCCTTATTGTACAAATCCGTTTGGATTTGATCTAACGTATCTTTTACCAAATCACTGATTCCGGCCGATGGGACTAATTCTTTGGTTTTAGCGTCCCTTCTAGCCATTTCAATGCTGTTATTCTGAAGATCACGCGGACCCATAGCTAATCGAACAGGAACTCCTTTTTGTTCCCATTCAGCGAACTTGAATCCTGGTTTATGCGTGTCACGGTCATCCACCTTAACACGAATTCCTGCTTGCTTAAGATTATCCGCAATTTCGTCTAGCTTATTGATAACAGCTTCTCTTTCGCCATCTTTTCGGTATATCGGTATGAGAACGACTTGGGTAGGTGCCAATCTTGGCGGAACAACAAGACCCTCGTCATCACTGTGCACCATTATTAATGCACCCATCAGACGGGTAGAAACACCCCAACTAGTTGCCCAAACTGACTCAACTTTACCTTCCTTATTTTGGAAGGTCACATCAAATGCCTTAGCAAAATTCTGACCTAAGAAATGGCTGGTACCCATCTGTAAGGCTTTACCATCTTGCATCATTCCTTCAATACAATAGGTTTCTTCAGCACCAGCAAATCTTTCATTGGCTGTTTTTAATCCCTTGATAACTGGAATGGCCATATAATTTTCTGCAAAATCAGCATACACATCCAGCATTTGTTCTGTTTCCTTTATTGCCTCCTCTTTGGTAGCATGTGCGGTATGTCCTTCTTGCCATAGAAATTCCGCAGTTCTCAAAAATAACCGTGTACGCATTTCCCATCGTACCACATTGGCCCATTGATTGATTAATATGGGTAAGTCTCGATAACTCTGAATCCAGTTCTTATATGTGTTCCAAATAATCGCCTCCGACGTTGGCCTCACGACGAGTTCCTCGGTCAACCGGCTATCTGGATCAGCCATTAACTTTCCAGGCTTTTCTGGATCGGCTTTAAGTCGATAATGAGTAACTACCGCACACTCTTTGGCAAAACCTTCAGCATTCTTTTCTTCCTTTTCAAATAGGCCTTTTGGAACAAATAAAGGGAAGTATGCGTTGCTGTGACCAGTATCCTTGAACATTTTGTCTAATACCGACTGCATATTTTCCCATATGGCATAGCCGTACGGTTTGATAACCATGCTTCCTTTTACCGCTGAGTGCTCAGCTAATTCAGCATTGTAAACCAATTGATTATACCACTCACTATAATTCTCTTCCCTAGTTACTTTTTCAAAAGCCATAGATGCCTGCGAAATTAACGGATTTCTTTAAGGCTGCGTATTTGTATAAAAAAAAAGGAGGGCCAAACCCTCCTTTTTTGTCTTTAGTTATAAAATTTAACTACATCCTAAACTATTTCCGCAGTTTAAGCATTTGTAACAAGTTCCGCTTCGAACCGTAATATGTCCGCAAACATTACATGCTGGAGCATCACTTTGCACGTCCTTTAGATGGTCTTGCATATCTTTTTGTACTGCGCCTGCTGCTTCTGCTTTCCTTATTCTTTCTTCATCCAAGGAAACAGGCTCAGGATTGAATACTGGCTTGAATTCAGAAATTACTGGTGCTTCTTGCTCTTGTTCGTGGCCATGATTTGCGATAGGTTTAACCTGAACCAAATCATCGCGTTGTAAATATTCAAATCCTAACAAGCGGAAGATGTAGTCAACAATAGAAGTTGCATTTTTAACATTTGGATGTCCTTCTACCATTCCACTTGGCTCAAAACGTGTGAACGCGAACTTATCTACAAACTCCTCTAATG
Source organism: Bacteroidota bacterium (assembly GCA_036161795.1). Taxonomy (GTDB): domain Bacteria; phylum Bacteroidota; class Bacteroidia; order NS11-12g; family UBA955; genus VMCP01. Next base: position 1,184 of record JAYYCN010000076.1, on the reverse strand, counting down.
GCACTCCATATTGTAATCCCACCGAAACAGCAATAGAGAAACAATTCATCAATGATCGGAAACTCGCTCCCTCTTTGTGCATATCGATAAATATTTCACCTAGGGTTCCATCGCCATATTCTCCGGTTCTCACAAAGATGGTTTGGCCACCAACGCGTCCCTTTTGAGTGAACCCATTTCTACGGTTTGGAAGACGTTTTTTCTCAACAATGTTCGAAAGCTGACGCTTGAATTTAGTATCAGTACTTTGATTTAGGATATGTTTTGCAGCCTCTAGTACCACTTCAGGGGTTAATTCTTCGGCTATGGTGATTTCTTTCTTTTCGGTATTCACCTCTTCAGCAACAACCTCATTTGTTTTCTTTTTATCTTTCTTCTCTGACTTATTGCTCAATGGCTGACTTAATTTACAACCGTCTCTGTAAAGCGCATTTGCCTTAAGACCTAGCTTCCAGCTCAACTCATAACAACTTTTGATATCCTCAACAGATGCTTCATTCGGTAAGTTAATGGTTTTACTAATTGCTCCAGAGATGAAAGGCTGTGCGGCCGCCATCATTCTAATATGTGCAAATGCGTGGATATAACGTACACCTTTGTTTCCACAACGGTTAGCACAATCAAACACTGGTAGATGCTCTTCTTTCAAATTTGGTGCGCCTTCAACGGTCATGGTTCCAACCACGTAATCATTTGCTGCTTCCACTTGCTCATCATTGAAACCAAGTGTTTCCAACATATCAAATTCTGGATCATTGTATTGCTCTGCAGAAATACCGCAACGCTCCAAACAATCTTCACCGAGGGTGAATTTATTGAATACAAATCCGATTTCGAACGCTCCCCCGGCTGATTCCTCTAATTTCTTAAGATCCTTGGTATTGAATCCTTTAGCTTTTAGAGACTCGTGGTTGATATCAGGTGCATTGACAAATGTTTGGTGTCCCTTTGCATAGTTTACGATTGCATCGACTTCTTCTTCAGAGTAGCCTAAGTTCTTAAGGGCCATAGGAACGGTCTGGTTCACAATCTTGAAGTATCCACCACCAGACAACTTCTTATATTTCACTAGGGCGAAATCTGGCTCGATACCGGTGGTATCACAATCCATCAATAGTCCGATAGTTCCTGTTGGAGCAATTACCGTGGACTGGGCATTACGGAATCCGTATTGCTCACCCCAC
>JAYYCN010000075.1:0-3492 GCA_036161795.1 Bacteroidota bacterium | reverse complement strand
AGAAGTAGTTTTTTTGCATGTATGGGCCCGATACCTGAGCAAGAGGAACGGGTTAATAAATAGGGATGTTCTTCGTTAGGAGTATACACTCCTATAAAGATACTAATCGTTCAACTTAAGCACGGCCATAAAGGCGCTTTGAGGAATATCAACATTTCCTACAGAACGCATACGCTTTTTACCGGCTTTTTGCTTTTCAAGTAGTTTTCTTTTTCTGGTGATATCACCTCCGTAACACTTGGAAGTCACGTCTTTACGTAATGCCGAGATAGTTTCTCTGGCGATAATTTTTGCACCAACTCCGGCTTGAATGGCGATTTCGAATTGCTGTTTAGGGATTAATTCTTTGAGTTTTTTACAAATCTTTTTCCCTAAATCGAATGCGTTATCCTTGTGTATGATGGCGCTTAGCGCGTCCACTTGCTTACCGTTTAAAAGGATATCCATCTTTACCAGTTTAGATTCTTTGTAATCAATGGGGTAGTAGTCAAAACTAGCGTACCCTCTGGAGATGGTTTTCAATCGATCATAAAAGTCAAAAACAATCTCAGCAAGAGGCATATCAAAGCTTAATTCAACACGGTCAGCTGTTAGATAAACCTGATTCGTGAGTATTCCTCTTTTATCCAAACATAAGCTCATTACAGGCCCAACCCAATCAGCCTGTGTGATGATGGAAGCATGGATATAGGGCTCTTCAACGTATTTAATTTTATCTGTCGGCGGCAAATCACTTGGGTTATTCACCAATACCTCTTCGTCCTTCGTCGTATATGCCACATAACTCACGTTTGGTACAGTGGTGATAACGGTCATACTGAATTCCCGTTCAAGGCGTTCTTGGATGATTTCAAGGTGTAACATTCCCAGGAAACCACATCTAAATCCAAAACCTAATGCGGCTGAACTTTCAGGCTCAAATACGATACTCGCATCGTTTAATTGGAGCTTTCCCATAGCCTCGCGGAGTTCTTCAAAATCTTCTGTATCTACTGGGTAAATTCCAGCAAAAACCATGGGTTTTACATCTTCAAACCCTTTAATGGCTATTTCTGCAGGTTTAGAATAATCCGTTAATGTATCACCAACTTTTACCTCTTTGGCATCTTTTATACCCGAGATGATATAACCCACATCCCCTGCTTTGATTACATCACGAGGAGCCATATCTAATTTTAATACGCCCGTTTCATCTGCATAGTAGTCCATGTCTGTATTCATGAATTTGACATGCTGATTTTTTCTTACTTCCCCATCGATTACGCGAAAATAAGCGATGATCCCACGGAATGAATTGAATACGGAATCAAAAATGAGTGCTTTGGTTGGCGCATTTGGATCTCCCTTTGGTGCCGGTACACGATCAACAATGGCTCTTAATATATCGTACACACCTTGACCTGTCTTCCCGCTCGCAGGGATGATATCGTCTCGGTCACAACCGATTAACTCAACGATTTCATCTTTAACCTCCTCGGCCATTGCACCTGGTAAATCGATTTTGTTTAGTACGGGAATGATTTCAAGGCCGTGATCCAATGCCATGAAGAGATTACTGATGGTTTGAGCTTCAATTCCTTGGGCCGCATCTACAATCAGAAGTGCTCCTTCACAGGCAGCTATTGAACGGCTGACTTCATAACTAAAGTCAACGTGACCTGGGGTATCAATTAAATTTAGGATGTATTTCTGATCATCTAGCGCATATTCCATCTGAACAGCGTGAGATTTAATGGTAATCCCGCGTTCCCGCTCTAAATCCATATCATCTAGCAGCTGAGCTTGCATTTTTCGCTTATCAATCGTTTGGGTGTATTCTAGCAGGCGATCGGCGAGCGTACTCTTGCCGTGATCAATGTGTGCGATGATACAGAAATTGCGGATATTCTTCATTTGAAAGTGGCGCAAATATAATCAAATTTCAACCTTGATTAGTCTATGTTTAAGGCAATACACACCAAGTCGCCACAGATGTATCAAACCTTTTATAATGTACGGCTAAAGGTATTTTTTTTTCGATGTTAAATACGGCTTCCAAGGTGCCTTCAGTTGAAACTTCAAATGGAGAAATCTTCATATGTAATTTGAAATCCATTGCTTTTTTCCCGTAGGCCTTATAGATCGATTCTTTTGCGGACCAAATGAGAAGGAGTTGGGACAAGGATTCACGGGTATCCAAGAATGATAACTCATCGGTTGAACAGAATTTCGATTGGAGTTTAATTAATTGTGGGCGTTCATTCTCAATGTCCACACCAATAGCATGTTTAGGATGTTCACCCCAGAGAATATGGCTTGAACTATGACTGTAATTTATATTTGGTCCATTGGGTATGAAGGGTTTCCCCCATACATCCTTTTGGATTTCAGAATTTGGATGAAGTAAAGCTGATAGGCGTCGGATACTCTCTTTTTCTCGATTGCGACCTTTGATTTGCCCGTCATCTTCGTTGTAACTTTGCATTATAGAATCAAACGAGCGGATCGTTAATACAGCCCCTGATGAACAGTTCCAGTTTGAGTCTTCCCACATCATGCCAAAATTAGACATTTCGCATCATAAGTTATTTACCGGTCATAAACAGTCGGTATACACCGCGACTAAAGACGGGGATGTGGGTTTCTTTACGGCTGGTTCAGAAGGGCTTATCGTGCATTGGCCAAATGCAAGTAAAGACGACGGCAAGGTGTTTGCCAGGCTTCCTGAAGCTATTTTTTCGATTTATTTCGATGAAATGAACCAAACCATGATGGCCGGTGGACAACACGGGAATTTATATATTCTCAGACAAGGAGAATCCGCTAAAATCATCAAAAAACATGAGTCCTCCATCTTTTGGATTGGTCGTTCTCAAGAACATTACGTTACCTGCTCTGCTGATGGTTACATTAAATCATGGGATGAACGAGGAGATAGCATCTCTAAGAAAAAATTATCCAATAAATCACTTCGTTGTGGTTGGATCAACCAAGATGAACTATTGGTTTCGGGCAGTGAAGGTCGATTATGGGAGTTGGATTCGGATTTAGAAATTATAACCTCGCACCGTTTGGGAACAGATTCTTGGTTCGCGATGGATCGTGTAAACGATTGGGTGTTTTCTGTTGGTCGAGATGCTAAGTTGCATCGCTGGAACCGATTGTTTTTGGACGAATCGATTCAAAATGCACATTGGTATAGTGTACATGCGCTCAAAGTCTCACCAACGGGTGAGTTTTTGGTAACGGGGAGTATGGATAAGTCTATTAGAGTTTGGAGCCCAGAAAGTTTAAAGCCTTTAGCATCTGTTTATGCGAGTGATGAAAACGGACATAAAAGTTCAGTGAATGCCATTGTTTGGCTTGATGAAAATACCTTTGTCTCTGTTTCAGACGACGCCATGGTCAGATGTTGGAAATTGAGTTATTCAAAATGATCAGAGCCTGTTATTTTTGAAATCAAATGAGGTGGTTGCTTGCGCTTTTTATTTCCTTGATGGTTTCCGACCTCGT
>JAYYCN010000074.1:0-8827 GCA_036161795.1 Bacteroidota bacterium | reverse complement strand
CAGACGATATGTGGGGTCCAACCATTGACAGGTGGTTTTACGGTCAAGGAGTGTATAACTCTAAGTTGGTACTCAAAACAAAAGATGGTTGTATGGATAGTTTCAAGATGAAGGCCGCAGCAACTGTTTTCGCATCAGAGGTTAAAATTATTGCTAATCGTGATTCTACTTGTATTTCAGATCCAGAAGTAGAGTTTAGAGTAGATATCGTGCCACAAGGGGTTAATGGTTTCTTATGGACGTTCGGTGATCCAAATTCAGGAATAGAAAACATTAACTTTAGAACATGGACGCCTGCTCACAGTTTTACGGGTCTTGGGCCTTTCTTGATTACCCTAGATTACAATCACCCAATTTGTGGTGTGCGACGTGTATTTGATACAATTATCATCCTCGGGCCTCAGTCAACCGTTGACGTGGCAGGGGACAGAATTCCGGACTGGCAGATATTCCAATGTCCTAAGGATGTAATGGATACTGTCTTCTTTAGAAACTACTCTACGTTCTATCACAACGATAATGATTTTACCGATGATGACAGTACCTTCTATAAAAATGGAACGAGCGCATTAGGGCATAACTTCCAAGAAGTTAATGGTGCTTGGGTGTGGATTCCACCGGTGAGGCGTGAACGCAATGAAAATGGAGATTCAACCGTTTACACAGGTTCGGGTAACTTGATGCCTGGTGCATTTAATGATCCATACAAGAGGGAGCGTATATGTGCGACTCGTCTTTGGGACTTCGGAGATAATTTTGCTTCTCAGTGTACAACAGATGTGTTGAATAATAAGAATGTTACAGTTAATTGTAATTTCTCACGAGATACCATTCCGTTCCACTATTACCGTTCATGGGATTTGATCATGTTGTCAGATTTCAAGATGGCGCCCATGGAAGACGCATTGTTCATTGATAGTAATGGTATTTGTATCCGTGTACCGGTTTGGCCAGATAGTATGTTCTACATCATTGAAGATACCATAGTAGCTATTCCGCCGACCGCTGCGGATAGTGCCACTTACACGAGTAGTGGTATCAAAGGAACAACAAGCTGGAGACTTGAAAAGAAATTCGGAGGTAAAGGAGAAAGGTTTATTGAGGAATTTGTACGGGTGCGATTAGGTGCTGGAGATTCGGCCTATTTAGGTAGAGAAAATGGCGGATCAGCAAATCTCGTGACTGGTCCGCTTGACACTTTAATGAGTCCAAAAGATATAATTTATCTGCGGAGTGAATCCGATTCGGTTACATTCCTGTATACTGTTCACCTCAAGAAAGATACCTTACCAGTCAATCTGTATAAGATTCGGGAGGCTAAAGGGGAGGCCCCTAATATATTGGATAGTTTCAAGAGAATTCCGAACGGAATACCTGGTTATAACTACATCATAGACTATGAGCGTTTCCGTTCCTTGTATTATGCGAGAATTCCTTCATGTAACAATGTAAGATTGAAGCATGAAGATACTTGTCATCCATTGCAATGTGAGAGTGAGGCTATTCGTCAGGTAGTAATGATGCACGCTAACGCCGGAGGTGTTGGTAGTGGATTAATCAAGGATGCGATAGAGTGTTTGGGTAACAGAAACCCTACATATGGTGTGACGTTTATTTTAAGTGACTTAAAGCCTGGTTGTTCTTTTACCGAGTTACAAATCAATTACGATACATTCTGTGATCCTAATGGGTGGACATCTCTAAGCTCATTGAGCCCAGGTGGTCGTCCAGTGGTACCGCCACCGCCGCCACCATATTGGGACGGAACAAACAATGGTAATCCTAACGCTGGTTATGATGCAAAAGGTAATCCAGGTAGTCGATACTCAACCTATTACATGGGTAAACCTTGTAACGATTCAACAGGTTGTGTAACCGTCGGGGTAATCGTAGGTAACGGTGTACAAAGACCAGGAGGTAGCGCCGCAAATCGTCCGTTGTGCAACGATACGCATTACTACGATAACTTTGCATGTTTCCCTAGAATAGACCCCTCTTTTGAAGTCTTGAACCATGTAAAGAATGATAATGGCGACTACAAGATTTGTAAGTGGGATCCAATCATTGCTCGCTTCACGACCAACAACTTTACAAAGCTGGATGAAATTGGATCATTGCGTTGGGACCTACAAACTGGAAATGCAGGTCCAGATTACGCGAATTTCTCTTCTAGTTTTATTCAAGAGGATATATATCGTTACAAGAAATTTGACAAACCAACAGTATTACCTGATGGTCGAGTAACAAACCCGGATTACGTGTATAATTACATTGTTCAAACAAGAGGTTACGAGAATCCAATACAAACGCCTTGTACCAATATATGGAATGATGGTGATGCTGTAATTACGTCTGGCCCAGATACCATTTATACCGCTGAGATTAGAGATTACGTAAAAGCGGCTGATGTATCAAAAGTTTGGGATAGAATCAAAGAACGATTGGATGCTGCCGGATTTGATCCATTTGCCCTAGCCGATACCACTATTGCTAAGATGATATGGAACGATACGGGTATTATTGGTCAGCCTTCAACTGGGGCTTACGGTTGTTTGGATACGGCAGGTTACGGTAGAGACATCGAATTCTACTACATACCAAATAAGGATTCAACGACCATTCTACATTTCCGTGACACTACTATTGCACCAATAGATACGGCTGAAATATTCGGAACTCAATACAACGCCTACACCTTTGTTCCACGTTTTGCTGGTAGATATATTCTCTCTGTATCAATGCGTTCAGAAGATGGTGAGTGTGATGATGTTGCGGCAGAACCATTTATAGTTGGGTTTGCGATGTTCATGGATAAATTTACGGATTCCATTGTCTGTCAAGATCAGGGAGAGTCATTAGAAATTGCTCCTGATTACAGATACTTCTCTACAGATCCAGATAACTTCGGTACTTGGGATCCTAATTACTTCTGGAATCAAGGTCCCTTAGCTACAGGATACGACTATTGGAAAGATCCAGATCGTATTGCTGCTCGTTTGCAAGGTGATACCAATAAAGAGTTCCGTACCCGTTGGGACTGGAGCATGGAAGACGACGATCCTAGTGATGCAAATACCATATTTGGTAATTCCCCTTACGGTGGTGTTGGTACGGGTAGTATGAGTAATCCTTGGGTTCAATTAGGAGGAGGTAGTGACCTTTACTATAAGAACGACTCTGGAGTATTCACCTTCCGTAATATCGCAGGTGACTCTACAGGATGTTTAGATACCGTAACCAAGCGTGTATTTATCTCTAGATTAGATATAGATTTTGGCCTCGGATTAGAGGTTCCAAGTTGTAACTCGATTATTGAGTTCTTTGATAGCTCTGTTCTTCACGACCCATGTAACTGGGCAATGAAGAACTGTTACGGTCCTACTCCAATGGAATGTGACTACATCAACAAATACTTCATTGATTGGGGTGATGGATCAGATAACTACTATGAGAGAAATAGTAGTAGTGAACAAGGATTACCTGGTCGTATCGCACACAAATACACCCGTAATGGATGGTTTAAGATTACCTACCGTTTGGAAACCGATCAAGGGTGTGGTGACACATTCGAGCGCTGGGTGAAAATACCGGGTCCTCGTCCAGCATTTGAATTCGCAGATAAAGCAGGTACTGAGGTGACGATTTGTGCAGGTGATAGCATCAAATTTAAGAATATGACCGATAGTGCTGGTATTCAATCAGATTGGACATGGTTCTTCGGAGATGGTGGAATATTGAACGTTTCAGATACGTTCGTTACTCATACCTATGATCAAGCTGGTAGATACGAAGTTTACTTGCAGCAGTTTGATAGCTTGATTGTACCGCCGAATATTAAAAAGTTCTGTCCAGCAACATTCCCTGATACCCTGTCAGGTCAAGCTAAGTTTGTGATCACCGTTCTTCCTCGTGACTCCGTGAGAGGTTATATCGAGAAACCAGTCATTTGTCCTGGAGATAGTAACGTATTCGTTGATCAATCAGATACAATTCTGAAATCGTACAAATGGAAGTTTGAGCACTATAGTGTTGAAGAAGGGAAATGGGTTGTAGACACAGTGACCACAGGAAATCAGCGTTATGCACGGACATTCCGTGATCCAGGTGTATACCGAGTGTCTCACTTTGCAGACTACGATCCAAATCACCCAAGACCATGGTGTCCTTCATTGATGGATACCCTAACCTTCACGGTTGATTCGGTAGTTGCTAACTTTGATATTGATAGTACCCTCAAACCTGACTTTACATTTACAAGGACCGATATTAATGGAACAGAATGGCGTTGGGGCTTTGTTCACTTCCCCGAGGAAATGGATATGAGTACCATGTTGCCAATACAATTTAAGGAAAACCTAAAATCTGATAAGCAAAATGTGAAGTGGTCTTACGATAGTTCTGGTGTTTACTGGGTATGTTTAATCGCTACAAATGCCTCAGGTTGTAGTGATACCTTATGTAAACCAGTGAATATTGATCTGTTCATTAACTTGGCCAACGTATTTACGCCTGGTGGAGATGGATTTAATGACCAATTTAGAGTTCCAATTCAGGGTCATGACGTGTATGAAATACGTATATTCAACCGTTGGGGTGAGCGTGTATTCTACAGTGAAGATTCCAAAGTACATTGGAACGGTAAAATCAATAACGATGGGCCGGATGCACCTTCAGGGACATACTTCTATCAGTTGCAATACCGTTTCAAGGGTAAAGAGAAGATCAACCGTGTGAATGGAACGGTTAATTTGATACGACCCGCGAAGTAATTAATATAACTCCAATAAAAAGGCCGCTCATTGAGCGGCCTTTTTTACGTTAATGATATAAATCTTTTTAAGATAGACCTATAACCACTCCCTCTACTACATCCATGCCCATTGCAGCAGGTTCTTTTGGTAGTCCTGGCATACGCATGATGGATCCAGCAACAGCCACAATAAAGCCAGCCCCGGCATTGATGATTAATTGATCAATGTGTATGTCGAAGTTGGTTTCCGCACCAACTTTCGATGCTTCATCTGTAAATGAGAATTGGGTTTTTGCGATACATACTGGCCATTTACTTCCATTTACTTTGTCAATTTGCTTCAATGCTTTCTTAGCTTTGTCACTGAGAATAGCACGATTCCCGCCGTATACCTTTTGTACGATGGCTTCGATTTTTTCTGGAATGGTTTGTTCTAAAGAGTAGGTATGTTTGATTCCCTCTGATGGATGGTTTTCAACTAATTCGATGACTTTTTTAGCTAATTCAACGGCTCCATCACCGCCATTTTCAAAACCAGTATTTCTGGCAAAAGCAGCACCAATTGACGCACAGAAATCTTCTACAATTTTTAATTCCTCTTCGGTATCGAAGTGGAATTGATTTAAGCCAATCACAACGGTTTGTCCAAGATTTTGCAGACTTTCTACGTGTCTTTTCAGGTTTGCTAAGCCTTTTTCTAGTCCTTGTGCATTTGGTTTCTTGATGTCCGCTTCAGCAACATTACCGTGTAGCTTTAAACTTTGTGTGGTTGTTACGAGCACCGTGGCTTTTGGTTGTATTCCAGCGGCACGGCATTTGATATTTAAGAACTGTTCGGCGCCGAGATCTGAACCAAATCCAGCTTCGGTAATGGCATATTCTCCGTGTTGCATAGCTGCATACGTTGCCATGATACTATTACATCCATGTGCAATATTTGCAAAAGGACCACCATGAATGAAGGCAGCACCCCCTTCAAGGGTTTGAACTAAGTTGGGTTGAATGGCATCCTTCAAAAGGATAGACAACGCTCCAACAGCTCCTAAGTCCTTTACGCGAAAGTCTTTACCCTCATAAGTATAACCCAATAAGATGTTCCCCAACCGCTCTTTTAAATCTTCAAAAGAATGAGCCAAACAAAGTATCGCCATGATCTCACTGGCAGGTGTAATGTCAAAACCTGTTTCGGCTGTAACGCCATTGGTCACTCCACCTTGACCAGTTGTTATTTGGCGTAAGGTTCTATCGTTTACATCCAAAACACGTCGCCACAACACTTGGCGGATTTGTGTTGGTTTTCCACGGTGATTGAATTGGTAATTATCAACCAAAGCAGCCAATGTGTTGTTTGCCGAGGTTATAGCATGAAAGTCTCCCGTAAAATGTAGGTTAATATCCTCCATGGGAAGTACTTGAGAATATCCTCCTCCTGCGGCTCCTCCTTTCATTCCAAAGCAAGGGCCCAAAGAGGGTTCACGTAAAGCGACAATGGCGTTTTTACCTAGCTTTTTTAAGCCCTGTGTTAACGCTACGGATGTGGTGGTTTTACCTGAACCTGATTTGTTAGGAGTGGTAGCCGTAACCAAAATGAGGTTGCTATTGTTGATTCTCTCATGATCAATGTCAAAATCAATTTTTGCCTTGGTTTTTCCATATGGCTCCAATTGGTTTTCCTGTATGCCTATTTCCTTCGCTACATCTAAAATGGGTCGGAGTTTGGCACCTTGGGCGATTTCTATATCACTTAGCACGATCTAAAATTACCAAAAAACCATGGTATCACGATAAATCTATGTTTATTACTTTGCGAATTTATATGAAGGCAGATTTCTTCATGCTACCTTTGTGACGATGCGTCCCAATGAAACCATTGTAGCTTTATCAACCGCGAGTGGAGTGGGGGCCTTGTCGGTTATTCGATTATCCGGTACAAAGGCATTTGACATTATAGATGCATTATTGAAAAAGCCAGTCGGGAATAAACCAACGCATACGGTTTGCTTGCGCGGTATATACGATGAACAGGGTTTGATTGATGAAACCGTGATTACCATTTTTCATGAAGGAAAGAGTTACACCAAAGAAAATGTGGTGGAGATTTCTTTGCATGGAAGCGAGTATATTGCGCAACGCACGCTATTAGCTCTTATGAAAGCAGGTGCGGTTATGGCCGAACCAGGTGAGTTTACGCAGCGGGCATTTTTGCATGGCACCTTGGATTTGGCTCAAGCGGAAGCCGTAGCCGATTTGATAGCAGCAGAGCATAAGTTTGCTCACGAAAATGCCTTAAAACAGTTGAGAGGTGGATTCTCCGACGATATAAAATCCTTACGCGAACGTCTGTTGCATTTTACCTCTTTGATTGAACTTGAGTTAGACTTTGGAGAGGAGGATGTGGAATTTGCCTCACGTTCTGAATTAAAAGATCTGGTTATTGATATCAAACAAAAAGTAGATGAATTGAGGGATTCATTTACACTTGGGAACGCCTTAAAAAAGGGATTTGCCTTGGTTTTAGCGGGAAGACCCAATGCTGGGAAAAGCACGCTATTTAATGCTTTGATCAATGATGAAAAAGCCATCGTTTCAGATATTGCAGGTACTACGCGTGACGCCATTGACGAGAGAATAGCCATTGGTGATGTATGGGTGCGATTAATCGATACAGCAGGTATACGGGATGCGACGGATGCGATTGAGCGCGAAGGTATCAATCGAACGTTTAAACATATAGAATCGAGTGGTGCAACCTTGTACCTATTTGATCCCAGTTTGATGTCGGTTGAAGAGGTTTTAAACGATTTATCAGAGATTTCGGAAAAATCTGAGCGTATCTGGGTTATTGCGAATAAACTAGATTATTTTAAAGATGATTTGTCCATTTATGATCCTGTTTTTGAAAAATATGGAGGGCTCTCTTTAAAGGGTATCAGTGCGCTTGATGTAAGCGAAGTATCTGAATTGAGAAGTCAACTGGCAACTAAATTTACCGAGGATGTAAGGCGCATATCTGATCAGACCATCGTGACCAACGCCCGTCATTCCCATTCATTGAATGCATGCTCTAATGAACTTCAACAAATTCTATATGGCATGGAAATGGGCTTAAGCGGAGATTTACTATCCTTTCACTTAAGAACAGGAATCAAGGAACTTGCATCCATCACTGGTGAAATAGACAACGAGGAAGTATTAGGCAAGATCTTTAGCAGTTTCTGTATCGGAAAGTGATTGTTGATTGTTAAACCGATTTTATTAAACAGTATTTAACTCATGTTTAATGACTTGTTTTTTTCCCTTAACAAGTTGAAAATTAATAAGATAATAATATTTATTTGCCTATCTTGAAAGTGTATTATCTAAGAAATTAATCTATGAAAACAAATTTATCCCTGTCCATCATTGGTGGATTATTAACGCTTCAAGGAATTGGGTTTTTCCTCGGTGCAGAACAAATTACTTCTCAAGCCTTCGCTGGTTCTGAATTATCAGAACAAGCTTTAAATGTAGGAACAGTCATGCATCAAGCATTGGGTTCAGTTGCCCTCGGTGTTGGTATTATGCTGCTTTTATTGCGAAATAGCTCAGGAGATTTTGCCGTTAATCTTTTTAAAGGAATTATTGCCATGAGCGTAGTAGTACTATTGCAAGCATTTAATGCGATGGCTCAATGGCCAGGACTACAACCACCTATCCCTGCTCTCGTACTTTTCGGTTTGTTTATAGCGCTAAGCGTAATATCTATTAGAAAAGAATCTAGCCAATCTTAAAAACCACGAATTATCTAAATAAACCAATTACAACTATGAAAAACTTTAGAAACATTTTAATCCTAACATTAATCTTAGATCTTGTGCAGTCTATTCCATTATTTCTTGCTATGAGTGGCGGCGAAATGAAAGAAATGATGATAGCTGATATGGGTGTTGAAGGCCTTGCCGAGAATGCTGGTGCAATAGCGATTCTGGATACCATGCTCTTTGTGTTTGCATTCATTATGGCCGGTTATTTGGCTTCAACAATCTATGCTATGAGATTGAAAGAATTGAGTTCATTAAAGACAGCAACATTCTTGTT
>JAYYCN010000073.1:0-12847 GCA_036161795.1 Bacteroidota bacterium | reverse complement strand
TATATCAAATACTCCATGGTGAGTAGGTCCATCTTCACCTACTAACCCCGCACGGTCGATACATAATGTGACCCCGAGGTTTTGCAAAGCGATATCGTGAATAAGCTGATCATATGCTCTTTGCAAGAATGTACTATATATGCCTACGATTGGTTTTTTACCGGAGGCTGCTAGGCCTGCAGCAAAAGTGAGCGCATGCTGTTCGGCAATATTCACATCAATAAACCGATCAGGAAATTTTTCCATGGCTCTGATCATGCCTGATGAAGTAGGCATTGCAGGAGTTATTCCCAATATATCTTCATCCTCTTCCGCTTTTCTAAGGATAATATCGCCAAATTCATGATGCCATGATTTAGAATTCTTCTGAGTTTGGATTTTAACAAATTTAGGCGCGCTATGCCATTTGATTTGTTCTTCCTCTGCAGGTCTATAGCCCTTGCCCTTTACCGTTTTAATATGAAGTAAACGGATACCTGTTTTTTTCTTTTGATCAATAAAGGCCGATTCAAGTTTTTCGATGTCATGTCCATCAATTGGTCCTTGATAGTCTAAACCAAAAAAATCAAAGAACTTAGCTATACCTGATTCTGATTGCTTATGAATTGCTCCACCATTGGGGTCTATACCCATACCGTTATCATTAAAAATAATAAGGGCGTTGATTTTCGTGTCCGAAAGGTTATTCAATGCTTCAAGACTCATTCCGCCTGATAAGGCCCCATCACCAATGACGGCAATATGCGTCGATTTATTTCCTTTTAGTAAATTAGCCGTGGCCAATCCCATCATTGCAGAAATTGACGTGCTTGAATGCCCGGTTCCAAAATAATCTAATGGGTTTTCTTCTATTTTCGGGAAGCCTGATAAGCCATCAATTTGTCGTATACTCGGTAATTGTGCTTTTCTATGGGTTAATATTTTATACGGGTATGATTGATGACCTACATCCCAAACCACTGGGTGGTGATTGGGGTCAAAATGCTTGATGAGGCATACGGTTAATTCGATCACCCCTAAGTTAGCAGCAAAATGGCCTCCTACTTCTAGCACCGTGTCAATGATATAACGTCTCAATTCCTGACTAAATGAATTCAGTTCCGAGAGGTTAAGATTTGAAAGCTCTGAGGGCTGATTATAATCGGCTAATCGCACGTTGCAAATCTAATCAAAATACAAGTGGCTTAGTGGCTATCATTCATTTAAACACGGATGTGTAAAAATATTTCATTTTTTAATTTTGATTTTATTGTGATAGAATAATCGTTTGTGACGATTAAATATTTAATATTTTTTATTCTTTGCTTTAATTTTGTATCCAATCAAGAGTTACTGAATTGTTTCTTAAAACTTATGAAAAATCATAAACAGCCGAAAAAAAGAGGAAGAAAGCCTGGTTCGAAGAATAAAAATAAACGCGCTACACTACTTGGTGCTGGGAACACCAATTCTTTATTCGAAAATTTGCAACAAGACCTTATTAATTCCATTGATGTCATTGAGCGTGCCAAAGAAATCGCGGAAAAGGAAATTGCTAAAATGGAGCAACGCCATCAGCGTGATTTGGAGAGGCAACGCATTAAACTAGAGGGGTCTATTTCGCTTTGGAAGAATCGTGCGAAAGAGTATCGTCAGAAGTTAACAACGGGCGGAACAAAACGAAGAAAAGTGGGTAGACCTGCATTAAAACCTATGGCAAAGCGCGGTAGACCTGCTGGAGTGCCTGGTCGTAAAGGCGGTGGAAGAAAGAAAGCTGGTGAGTTAACCAAGCGCGACATCATTATTGCATACATGAATACCCAAAAGAACCCAATTACGTCGAAGCAATTGATAGAAGGGTTGTTCAAAAAGTCAGATGAGACAGATGTGAAACGTTTTTCTCAAGGAATATATACAACATTGACTACCATTTACCGTAGAGGTGACCTTGTGAACGAAGGAGGATATATTTCCGTACCAAAATAAACTTATTTAGTCACGTGAATAAATCGAGGATTTTGTGATAAATCTTCGATTTTTTTTGCATTCATTTTTTTATCCAATAAAAACAATATTAAGTCTTCGATATAATTTTGATGACACTCAAAAAATAAATCAGTGTAAGACTCGTCACTCCGGAATAGAGTAAATATTTTTTTGTAAAATATGAGAGGATCTTCTTTTACAAATAATGCCAAATGAGGTTCGTATGCGACGACATTTTTATCCATTTGAGTTATTTCTTTCTTTGGAATATACGGTGGGTTGGATATTAAAACATTCCCACGAGGCAATTCATCCATGCTAAGAATATCCATCTGTAACCATTGGGACCTATTTATAGTATCCCAATAAATTGCATTTTGTGAAGCTGTTTCTAAGGCTATTTTATCGATATCGATTCCAATTCCCGTCCAAGATTTATTCTCCGATAATAGAGTATTTAATATACATCCGCTTCCCGTACCAAGATCGCAAATTTTTAGGTTTTTATTGGAGCAATTTTCCAGTATTAACTGACAAAGTTCTTCTGTTTCAGGACGGGGTATAAGGGTGCTATTATTCACCTTAAAATGGTATTTATGAAAGTATGCATGACCCACGATATATTGAATGGGTCGTTGTGCTTTTAGGTCTACTATAACTTTGTTGATTGATAAATCTTGCCCAAAATCGAGAAGATAATACTGAATCATCTGCAATTGAGCAGAATTATAATTATCCTGAATTTGGGATTTTATTTCGTGCCAATGAACGTATTCACTAGGGGTATTTGATGGTGATTCGTTCAACTTGAGTGCTCTTTTGTAGTGTTTTGGGGTTGACGCTTTCAAATTTAAGGATATAATTTCCTGATGGCAGTAATTGGTTGTTTTTGATCAAAGGAATATTCATTTGTCCTTCGCTGCTAACTTGTACTGGTTCTAGTATTTGGTGTAATGGTTTCCCCCAAGCCGTAAATAATTTAATATTCAGAAAATTAAACGGGTTATTCAAGTCATAATAGAAAGAAATCTTTTCTTCCATAGGGTTGATAATGACACGTCGATTGAGTTTAATGAAATGATGATACGTATTTCGACTTATCCACTGGCTGTGATCATCAACTAGGATTATTGATAAACCATGTTTATTTAGTATACGATATAGGCAATAATCGAGGTAAAAGCGATTATGTTAGTGAGGACCTCCAGTGCAGGTATTTATTGGTTTAATTGATGCTCAGCAATGATTTTTTTCTCAATGGCTGTGGTAGAATAACCTGGCAGGAATTCAATGGTGGTAACACGACCTCCATTCTGAATGACCCAATCGGCACCAACGATATCCTTGATTTCGTAGTCTCCTCCTTTAACCAATATATTGGGTGTGATCTTTTCAATAATCTCTTTTGGGGTATCTTCATCAAAAATCACCACTGCATCAACACAACCTAAGGCACTCATGACCGCACTTCTAGATGATTCATTCTGAAGGGGTCTTGCAGGCGATTTTTCAAGTCGTTTAACGGAGTCATCACTATTAACACCAACGATAAAAAAATCTTCTAAACTTGCGGTTTTTTGAAGATAGTGAACATGTCCAGCGTGCAGAATATCAAAGCAACCATTCGTAAATACGATGGTTTTATTTTGGTTTTTAACTTTCTGAACTTGTGATTCCAGCTTCTCTCTGTTCCAAATTTTCTCCGTCATTTTGTGGTAGATCTAATCGTTGAACTTCAAAGAAAAGCAAAGCGTAGGAAATACCTCCTAATAGCACATGGAAAATATTCGAAAATGCTACAGTGAAAATTCCAAATGTAGTGGCATTACTCTCTGAAAATCCATATACCATCTGTAATCCATAGGCAATTGAGTACCATACGCCAGCTCCGCCAGGAACTGGGATTATAATACCGAGAGAAGAAAACATTAAAACGGCTAATGCATTTGCGATATTCATATGCTCTGTGATTTGCAGAGCCTCTAACTGCAGGTATAAGCTTAACCAATAGCCGAGCCAAATCCCAAAAGAGACCAAAATAAATGGGCCTTTTTTGGGAATTTCAAAGAACGAGTTCAGCCCAGAAAGGAACTTAGATAGAAACCCATCGGCTGATTTTTCTTTTTTAGGGCTGAATTTTTTGATTAAGAAAAAGCTTAGTGCAGCTCCTACGACAAACAGAGTAATCCATTGCCAGTTTTGAGCTAAGGGTTCAAGGACAAAATCATACGCAAATGACCAAAGGACATTGAATTGAACAGCCAAGGCTAGTAATGCCATGATAAGCATGGTTATCAAATCGATGATACGTTCAGTAATTACGGTTCCAATGAGGGTTTCAACAGGCGCTTTTTCGCTTTTGGCGGTAAGCGCACACCTTGCCACTTCTCCACCTCTTGAGGTTGCAGCGTTCACTAGATAACCCGACATTACAGAGTAAAATGCTCTGCGCTTATTGAGGGGATAACCCGCTGATTTACCCAAGATACTCCATCTGTAACCCCTTAAGTAATGGCTGATAGTCATGATCAGAGCACCTAGTAATACCAATCCATAGTTTACACCTGAAATGGTATCCTTGGTTGCTGCCCAATCTGTTTTGTAAATGATAAACCCAAAAACCACCACTGCAAGCAGAATCATCAATACCTTGGAGGCGGTTTTTTTATTCATTTACACGAGTTTATTATTTCTATCTGGGAATAGATTAATAGGTTTGAATGCCTTAGCCTCACTTAAAGGTAAGCTGATAAATGTCATAATGATTAACTCATCACCCACTTGACCTTTTCTAGCGGCCGCTCCGTTTAGTCCAATAACCCCTGTACCACGCTCACCCTCGATGATGTATGTTTCAAAGCGTTCACCATTGTCGTTATTCACGATCAACACTTTTTGATTAGGTAACATTCCGGCGGCATCCACAAGATCCATATCCATGGTGATACTGCCTGTATAGTTAAGTTCTGTTTGGGTAATCCTAACCAGATGAATTTTTGCTTGTAGAATCTCTACATTCATTGCGCTGCAAAGTTACCTTGAAATTATGTAAAACCTGCAAATCCTCGTTGATATACCTATTTTCGTATTTGTGCAGTTTACCTCACAAATAGTTGAAAATGCAGTGGATGCATTGTCATCTTTCCCCGGAATCGGCAAACGAACCGCTTTGCGTTTGGTCATGCATTTGATGAATCGCCCCGAACAAGAGGTTGCTCACATTGCAGATGCGCTGATTAAGTTAAAAACAGAATTACACTTATGTGATTCCTGTGGTACAGTGAGTGATCGAAAAACATGTACGATATGCTCGGATCCCAAAAGAATGGAGGATATCATTTGCGTAGTGGAGGATTTTTCAGATTTAATGGCCATTGAATCTACAGCTCAGTTTAAAGGCCGTTATCATGTTTTGGGCGGGTTAATCTCGCCTATTGATGGTGTAGGTCCTAGTGATCTTAATATCACCAATCTTGTTGAGAGGGTTGAACAACAAAAACCAACTGAGGTTATTTTAGCGCTGAGTGCAACGGTAGAGGGAGACACGACTATGTACTACATCGCAAAAAAGCTTCAATCTTTTTCAGTGGAAATTAGCAATATTGCCCGAGGCATTTCCGTTGGAGGAGAACTAGAATACGTAGATTAAGTAACCTTAGGTAGAAGTCTTTTACAACGAACTACTTACTCATTAACCTAATCATGCCTCAATTATCCATAGTCATCGTTAACTACAACGTTAAACACTTTCTTGAACAGGTGTTACTTTCTGTTGATGCTGCTAGACAACAGTTGGAAATCGAAGTATGGGTGGTTGATAATAATAGTGTTGATGAGAGTATGGAAATGGTGGAGGAGAAATTCCCGTGGGTGAAGACCATTTTGAATAAAGAGAATGTAGGGTTTTCTAGGGCCAACAACCAAGCCATAGAGCAGTCCGCATCGCCCTATATATTATTACTTAATCCAGATACTGTATTACAAGAGGATACTTTAACGAAGTGCGTGGTATATATGGATCAACAGCCTAAAGTTGGTGGTCTTGGCGTACGCATGATTGACGGTAAAGGGAAATTTTTACCAGAAAGCAAGCGCGGACTTCCAACACCCAAATCCGCATTTTATAAAATGACAGGATTGGCCAGCATTTTTCCTCGATCAAAGGAATTTGGCCGGTATCATATGAAATACTTGTCAGAGTTTGAGACCAATGAAGTAGATGTACTTGCTGGAGCATTTATGATGCTTAGGAAAGAAACATTAGATAAGATTGGATTACTTGATGAGCAGTTTTTTATGTATGGTGAAGATATTGATTTATCCTATAGGATTACCTTAGGTGGATATATTAACGTCTATTACCCTGAGACAACCATAATTCATTACAAGGGAGAAAGTACAAAAAAAAGGTCCGTTAACTACGTAAAGGTATTTTATAATGCCATGGTGCTTTTTGCAAAGAAGCATTATCCGTCTAAGAGGGCTGGACAATTCGCATTTTGGATTCAATTAGCCATTTATTGTAGGGCATTCTTGGCTGTTTTTTTTCGAGGTATTCAGCAATTTTGGCTGCCACTTGCTGATTACCTCTTGATATACTTCGGTTATTTTGGTATCGCAAAGTATTGGGAATTATATCACAAATTTGTTCCCAACTTTTACCCATTAGAATACTACCTGTTGCATATACCGGTTTATGTGATTGTAGCGCAATTAGCTGTATTTATTTCGGGAGGATACGATAAGCCCTACAGGTCGAAGCGGATATTTCGGGGCGCAGTGGTAGGTTCATTATTGTTGTATGCTACGTATGCCTTTCTTCCAAAGGAGCTTCAGTTTTCCCGTGCGATTTTGGCTCTTGGTTCCGCCTGGGCAGTGGGTGGTTTAATGCTCTTTCGAACTTTTTTAGCGAAAACGGGACTGGCGCCCTTAGTTTGGACCGCTCCGATGGGAAAACGGGTTGCGGTTGTGGCTTCACAGAAGGAGCTGAAACGGATTGTAGCACTATTGGATGGTAGTGAAGTAAATCATCAGCTTTTGGTGAGTGTTTCTCCTGGAAATGATAGGCTAGAATCATCTGTAGGTTCCTTTACCCAGCTCCATGAGGTAGTAGAAATTTACAATATTGATGTGATTATTTTTAGTGCAAAAGAGGTGAGGGCATCGGATATCATTCAAATGATGTCGGAACTCTCAGAAGAGGAAGTTGAACTAAAAATCGCACCCGATAAGGGAGAGTTTATTATTGGTTCGAATTCGAAAAATGCACCGGGAGAGTTGTTTACACTCGATGTAAAGTATGCGCTTTCTGAGCGTTATAATAAGCGCAGGAAACGCATTTTCGATGTGATGTTCTCTGTTCTTTTGTTATTGGGTTTGATCCTTCCTTTTGTATATCTCAATAAAAAGCTTCGACAACTTTTTAGACAAACGTTTGGTGTGTTGGCAGGTAATAAAACGTGGGTTAGTTATGAAGGGCTGAACACCTCCGAGCTATTACCTAAGTTGAAAAGTGGAGTGGTATATTCAAGTGGTCCGTGGACCAATAGTAAATTTGAGGGAGATGTGAATCATGTCTATGCGAAGGAATATACCGTTAGTCGAGACGTTTATATTCTTTGGGAGTTTCTAAGAGGCCGGCATCCAAATGATTAGAAAAGGGAAAATAAACGCTTATGAACTAAAGAAGTTCATCAAGATTATCTTGCTGTTATTGGCTGTATTCATCAGCATTTTGACTTTATATCTATCTCAACGTTTAGTAAACAAAATTGCTGTAGAAGAAACCAAAAAAATGGAAATTTGGGCGGCTGCCGAACGTGTGTTGTCTGATCCAGATGCGGAAGGTGACCTGAGTTTTTATCTAAAGATTCTTCAATCTAATGAAACCATTCCTGCTATCCTTGTGAGTAACCAAGGTAAAGTTCTTCAGTACATCAACTTGGGGAATCAAACGAGTTATTCGGAAGATGAATTACAAGATAAAATAAGAGATTTTCAACTAGAGAATGCCCCTATACGCATACCAGTTGGTGATGGCACAGTGTATAAGGTGTACTATGATAAAAGCAGCGTATTAAGACAACTTGAATATTACCCTTACCTGGTTTTACTGATAGTGGCGTTATTTATGGGCGTGAGCTATTCGGCGTTTTCTTTTTCTACGCGTAACGAACAAAATCAAGTTTGGGTGGGTTTGGCGAAGGAAACTGCCCATCAATTGGGCACACCTATTTCCAGCTTAATTGGTTGGGTAGCTTGCATTGAAAACGATATTATTCCAGACAATGCTGCCAACGAAATGAAAAAGGATGTTGACCGCTTACAAGTCATAACAGATCGTTTTTCAAAAATTGGTTCAGAGCCCGTACTGAACGTAGTTGAGTTTAATGAGGTTGTCAATTCAGCTTTACATTACATGCAATCACGTGTTGGTAAAGGTGTTAAATTCGAGTGGACGTTGACAGATGTAAAACTTCCGGTGAAGTTGAATATGCCCCTTTTTCAATGGGTGATAGAGAACTTAGTTAAGAATAGCGTAGACGCTATGGAGGGGAATGGAGAATTACGCTGTGAAGTAACCGCCAAAGGAAATAAACTACACTTGGATGTAACGGATACAGGTAAAGGAATTGCCCGAAACCAAACGAAGGATATTTTTAAACCAGGGTTTACCACAAAGAGAAGAGGCTGGGGATTGGGACTCTCACTGGCCAAACGAATTGTAGAGGATTATCATAGTGGTCGTATTTATGTAAGAGAATCTACTCCGGGCAAGAAGACAACCATACGTGTTCAATTAAATATGTGTGAATCGGATGAAGTTTAAGATCAAGATACAAGTGATGTACTTATTCATTGCTTTCTCTGCAGGATTATGCTGATTCTGTTTAATCCTATTGTTGGTGAGTTTGTATATACAAAAGGACAAGTTGAATACGATCGAATGTTCCAAATTTTGGAGTTGTTGGGATACGATAGGTGAGGGTCCAATTTATGGTATGGATCCCAATTACCCTCGATTGACCATGTAACTGGGTTCAATATCTTTTCCTTTTTGGCTGGTTTCTATTCTCACAAGCCCATTATGCAAGAAATTCTATTAGCTTTGGCTTGATTATTTTCGCTGGCCATTGCTACAGCCATTGTTTACGAGTATTTCCATATTCTACAAACGATAGAACCTCATGTGACATTTGCAACAGAAACACCGCATATCATGTGGCTTATCTTGATGCTCGTCCTGCAAGCTTTAGTTACAGCAAGTCAATTCAGGGAGTTCCGCATTTGGTTCAAAAATCATAGTTGGGCTGAGGATTTACTCGCCGTAATATTCTACAAAGTTGTTTTGTGTTTCCCAAAGGGTGATTTTATGCAGCGATACATTCTCTGGCAAATGAGGCGCGATCCTTTGCCACATAGCAACCGCAATGTTTTCAATGGATGGCATAATGCCACTAAGCCAGGGCACATCTTTGTTAAGGTTTTGATGATCCAATTGATCAACTACGTGTTCATTGATGATCTTCTTTAATATCTTCAGATCCATGACTATGCCCGTTTTGGGATCTGGTGAACCTTTAACGGCTACGTAGAGGTCAAAATTGTGCCCATGAAAATTGGGATTGGCACACTTGCCAAACATTTCAAAGTTTTCTTCCTCGGATAACTCGGGAATCCAAAGTTGATGTGCGGCATTGAAATGTGCTTTTCTGCTAATGTAGAGAATAGGCATGGACTGCAAAAATACAATTAGGCTTGGTAATTTTTCCCATACCATTTTTTTAGTTCTTCCACGGTCTTATCAATATCGTCCATGGTATTAAATGGTCCAAAACTAAAGCGGATAGTTGTTCGGTCGCTACCAGGTTTGAGGTGGTTGATAACGTGGCTTCCACCAACTGCTCCACTCGAGCAAGCACTCCCCCCGGAGGCTGAGATACCAGCTATATCTAAATTGAAAAGCAACATTGATCCTACTTCCTTTGGTGGGAATGAGACGCTCAATACCGTACATAAGCTCTGGCCTGTAGGATCTCCATTAAATTCAATGTCTTCCAATTCGGTGGTTAGCCTTTTCATCATATGGTTTTTTAATCCTGAAATATGGCGGTGTTTTTTTTCTAATCGTTCATAGGATAATTCAAGGGCCTTGGTTAATCCAACAATACCATAAACATTCTCCGTGCCTCCTCGCATATCCCTTTCCTGGCTGCCGCCTGTAATTTCTGGGGAAATTTTATGTTTCTTGCTAATATAAAGAAACCCAGATCCCTTTGGACCATTGAATTTATGTGCCGCTGCGCAAATAAAATCTACGTACTCTCTAGATAAATCAAACGTATGATGACCCATGGTTTGAACCGTGTCGCAATGAAAAAGACCGTTGTGTTCATGAACAAGATTCCCAACATCTTCGATATCAATCATATTGCCAATTTCATTATTTGCATGCATGAGGCTAACCAAGGGGCGCTTGTATTTGGAGAGAAGCTCCTTCAAATGTGCCATATTTACATATCCATCTGGCTTAATATCTACAAGGGCTAATGGAATATTTTCTTTCTCGCAAATCTCTTCAACCGTGTGAGAAACAGCGTGGTGCTCAATAGGAGAGCTTATGATAGCATCTATGTCCATTTGTTCGCAAGCTCCTCGAAGGGCGAGGTTGTCGGCTTCGGTACCTCCCGATGTAAAAAATATTTCAGATGGTTTACACCCTAAAAGCTTGGCTACTTTACTTCTTGATTCTTCTAAAATATTTTTGACTTTTCTACCATGACTATGCGTGGAGCTTGGATTTCCATAGTGGTTAGCCATGATTTCAGTCATAGATTCAACCACTGCTGGATCTATAGGTGTAGTTGCTGCATTATCAAGGTAGATTTTGTTTTTCATTATAATATTTGATTGTTTTGGTGTAGATAGCCAAGAAATTTATAACAAAGCTTGGCCATAGTGAATTCGGTAATTGTATCTTGAGAACGAGGTGCGATTTCAACAATATCAAATCCCACCACCTTCTTAGATTCGCTTAATTTCTTTAATAACTTTAGTCCTTGGTGCCATGTTAGACCCCCAGGTTCAGCTGTGCCAACGGCAGGAGCAACAGACGGATTAAAACCATCTGCATCAATCGTGACGTAAACGATATCACTTAGATGAGCAATGCATTCGTCCATCCAATCGTCATTATCGTGGATGGTATAATCAAAATAAGTGGTGATAATATCTGAAGATTGATAAAGTTCATGCTCTTCCCTGCACTGTGCTCTAATTCCTACTTGCACCATTGGCACGTTCATGTCGTGTACGCGTGCCATCACGCTTGCATGCGAATAAGGGTTCCCTTCATAAGCATCGCGTAAATCTGAATGCGCATCAATTTGGAGTACAGATATGGAGCGATATTGGTTTTTGAATGCCTTGATAATGCCACTGCTAATGGTATGCTCTGCACCCAAGGAAATAACAAATTTGTTATCTTCCAGCAATTGCGCGGTTTGCTCATATATTAATCCAACCGCTCGCTCATTAATTACCCCCTCAAAATTTGTGGGCTCTAAGGTACAAACTCCTGTCTCTTTGTATGCTTCAAGTCCTGTTTCTTCATCAAAGAATTCAACGTAATGGCTAGCATTAATCATGGCCATAGGTCCATGTTTTGAACCCTCATGGTAACTTGAAGTGTATTCATAAGGAAGTAACTGAATACAAACTTTTGAGTTGTTGTAATCAGCCAAATGTTCCTCAGGTGGCGCCAAGAAACATTGAGTTGCGTCAAGCGACTTTGGCATATTAACCTTTAACGCGTTCTACGTATTCTCCGTTTCTAGTGTCAATCTTGATTTTTTCTCCTGTATCAACAAAGAGTGGAACCATTACTTGAGCACCTCCTTCAACAGTCGCCGGCTTAAGGGTATTGGTGGCTGTATCGCCTTTTACTCCAGGTTCGGTATAAGTAATCTCTAATACGACGTGCTTTGGAGCTTCTGCCGATAAAGGATTATCTCCGTCAAATGCAACCGCAACCGTGTCTCCCTCTTTTATGAATTTGGCGCCTGTTCCAAACATATGTTGCGGGATATTGGTTTGCTCGTATGTTTCTGTATCCATACAAACGAAGGCATCGCCTTCCTCGTATAAATACTGTAAATCGCGAGTCTCAACTCTTACTATTTCTACGGATTCACCGCTACGGAATTTATTTTCTGTTTGTTTTCCGTCTTTAACGCGTCTCATTTTAGCCTGATATGAGGCTTGTCCCTTTCCGGGGGTACGGTGTTGCCATTCAATTACCTGAACCAATTCTCCATTGAAACGGATAAAACGACCTACTGATACATCTTGCGTGGTTGCCATAACAGCACAAAATTACTAAAATGACGCTAAATGCGACATGAGCAATAATATCTTCATGTGCATTTCGCACCTCGTACGGTTATTCTTGTTTGTATTTTAATTTTATTCCATAATCTTTCAGTGCCTTGAAGATCAATCGTTGGCGATTTCGTGAAATTCGGTGATTGATGCCACAGGTTCTTGGGCAAGGCAACATAGAAACAATCTGAACACACTGAGTGTAGGTTAGATTCTGAGGAGTTGTGTTAAAATAGTATCGAGCTGCTTCGTGAATTCCAAAGGCACCTCTTCCCATCTCTATGACGTTGATATAGACTTCTAAGATTCTTTCTTTACTCCAAATTTGCTCCACCAAAAAGGTAAGATAAACTTCGAGCCCTTTGCGTAACCAGGTTCTACTTTCCCATAAGAATACATTCTTGGCTGTTTGTTGTGAAATGGTGCTGGCGCCTATTTTCCTTTTATTAGAACTATTGTGTTTCCAAGCATTTTCAATGGCCTCCCAATCAAAACCATGGTG
>JAYYCN010000072.1:0-3325 GCA_036161795.1 Bacteroidota bacterium | reverse complement strand
ATCCTACCATGTTAGGAATTGCTCAAATTCTGGTGATGTTTGCAAAAATCGGATTCTTCATATTCGTATTTATGTGGATTAGATGGACATTACCACGTTTCAGATACGATCAACTTATGCATTTGGGTTGGAAAACCATGATTCCGTTGGCTATCTTCAATATGCTGGCTACTGGTGCGGTGATGTTGTTGTTTGGAAATTAAACCGAGAGGTCAAAATAGTCTAGAGATCGCTCCATACCTATTCCTCTACTTCCCTTAATGAATATATAATCACTGTACACAGGGTGGGTATCCAACCATGCCAGCATGCTTTCCACCGTTTCGAAAACAAAAGGGTAGGAAGGAACGGCTTTTTTGAACTCATTTCCGACTAAGTAAATATCTTCAAATCCTAGGTTTTGAGCGATTTCAAAGATGGATCTGTGCTCAATTTGGCTATGAGAGCCCATCTCAAGCATGTCACCAAGTAATATGGTTTTACTTCCCTTGATAGTGGAAAAGCTCTTTAATCCAAGTTCCATACTACTAGGATTGGCGTTGTACGCATCTAGGAAAATTTGTTGTCCTTTTTCATTCATCAGCCATTGTGAACGGTTATTGTTAGGCTTATATGCGCAACATCTATCGATAGCAGTTGAAATAGCAATTCCAAAGTGATGACCAATCGTAACCGCAGCAGCTATGTTATATGCATTGTAAGCCCCACCGATTTTTGATTGAAACGTCCCTAAGCTCTTGCCCTTAAAGAATACCTCAAAGTGTAATTGGGGCATTTCTTGAGTAATGTGGATGTATAGATCTGCATCACTATTGTTTATACTGTACTTAATGGTTTGATTGAGTCTTTTCGACATATTTCCCAACCACTGGTCGTCCATATTTACGGTTGCAATAGCATTATCTCTTTGCAGCATCAGGTACAATTCACTTTCTTCTCTTGCTATGGATTCTAAATCTTCGAAGCCCTCGAGGTGTTCTTTGCCAATATTCGTGATGATTCCAATATCTGCTTTGAATAAATTGCACAATATGCGCATCTCTCCTGGATGATTGGTACCCAATTCGATGGCGCCAATTTCTAAATCTAATGGAAGAGATAGTAGTGTTAATGGTACTCCAATATGATTATTGAAATTACCTGGAGTGGCTTGAAATCTAAAGGAAGGTGAAAGTACAGCCGAAATTAATTCCTTTGTTGTTGTCTTACCGTTTGATCCCCCAATGGCGATTAATTTAGATTTTAATCTAGATGCATGATGTTTCGATAGATCAAGGAGTACTTGATTGGGATTATCAACTGTTATGAATGCATTGTTCCCACTTTCGGTGGTTAACACATATTTAGCACCAAGTTCATAAGCGCGTTGAGCGAATGCATTTCCATTAAAGTTTCCGCCAGAAAGGCAAATGAATAAGCTATCCTTAACGTCCTTACGTGTATCTGTTGCTATTTTTTGCCCTACATTAAGAAAGCAATCGTATATATGACCAATGTTACTCATAAGACTCTTATGAGGTCAAAAATACATCACTTACTTTAGAAAGGAATAGGAATTGCTTACATTTGGGTATGCGGCTTTTAGGGGTGTTTTTAATATGGTGTCTATGGCCTTACCTAGGAATGTCTCAAACGCGATATGAGATTAAGAATGGTCCTTTTACGAAAGTCGGAGAGAATGATATTAGCAATGCATTTTTGGGAGGATTGAATTCTCCTCAGTTTGTGGAAATTGATTTGAATCAGGACAAAGTCATGGATTTATTGGTGTTCGATCGATCTGATTTTAGCATTATGCCATTTCTCAGGGTTCAAAAGAGTCGTTTAGTGTATGCACCGGAATATTTAAAAGTATTACCTGCCGCAAAAAACTTTTTAATCACGGCAGATTTGAATAGCGATGGTTATGCGGATATATTCACGAGCACAGAAACGGGTGACTTAATTATTCATCTTAACGAATACCCTAAAAATAATTCACTTTCTTTTAGGTCATTAGGTGAAGGTTACTACAGAAATCAATACGATGAGGGGTTCCCAATTTTATATAATCCTTTGAGCCTATCAAACGCCGTAACAGATTTACCTGGAATCCTAGATATGGATGGTGATGGTGATATTGACATTGTAAATTACGATCAGTTTAATTTGACCTACATGATGTACAAGGATGTGCGAGCAGAGAAGGAATGGGAGGCCGATACATTCGAATTCCAAAATATGGATTATTGTTTTGGATACTTTTGGGAGGGGTTTGATAGTGAAATAAAACTCAATAACTGTCCGATAAATCTTAGCTTTCCATTAAAGCTAAAGCCTCGCCATGTTGGAGGGGCGAGCTGCTGGTTTTACGATGAAGACCACGATGGTGATATGGAGATGTATATGGCCAATCTCGATTTTAAGCGAATCACACGCTTGGTGAATGCAAAATCTGATGCGGGCCATAGTTACGACACCATGGTCTTGGTGGATACTGCATTTTTAGATGGTAAAGCATTTGATGGGTTCATGTTTCCTGCTGGATACATGATAGACGTAGATCAAGACGGGCTTAAGGATATGGTAGTTGCTCCAAATTTAGCGGCCGGAGGAAAACAGTCAAACCAAGTTTACTACTATAAAAACCACGGTGATTCTAGTTTTGCTGATTTCAAATTAGAACAAACCAATTTTATCATTGAGAAGATGCTCGATCACGGTGCGCATAGTCAACCTTTGCTGATCGACTTGGATAATGATGGTGATTTGGATTTACTGGTTGGACATAATGGCGATTTTGAGCAAACGGCTGGGATTGCAGATCGAGTCAGCCATTACGAGAATACCGGCAATTACAAGGAGCCTGTTTTTGAATGGCGCTCCAATGATTTTTTAAATTTGAGCAGCAAAGGAATCTCGAAAATATCATTATCCAAAGGCGATGTAGATAATGATGGGAGGGAAGATATCCTATATGGAACATTAAAAGGTGAACTATACTTTCTTAGACAAGTGGATAACACCTGGGAATTACCCCAACGTCTATTAAGTAACTACACACGGAAAATAGGGGAAAGTAGTTGGGCGCCAGCTGTAATTGATTATAACCAAGACGGTATCAATGATTTGTTGATAGGTTTTTACAACGGAAATGTTGGGCTTTTTGAGGGCGTTTCTAAAACCAGTCCAGATTTTGAATGGAAATCCTCTCATGCTTTTGGCATAAAATCGAATGCATGGTTGGAAAATTTGAGTGAGCCTGATTTTGCAAGCTATGGATATGCTAGACCCTCGGTTTCTGATATCGACAACGATGGAAATTTAGAGGTGATTGTAGGCGGTT
>JAYYCN010000071.1:0-3396 GCA_036161795.1 Bacteroidota bacterium | reverse complement strand
TGAATCGGTTCAGATAGTCTACGTTTACTGGGAAACCTTTATATCGCTTAATAAACGTACGATAGTGTTGCTGAGCTAAAATGGTTGTGGGCACCAACACAGCTACCTGCTTAGAATCATTGACCGCCTTAAATGCCGCTCGCATGGCTACCTCTGTTTTTCCAAATCCCACATCCCCACAAACCAAACGATCCATAGGTTGTGTGTTTTCCATATCCCTTTTGACCTGCTCAATAGCTTTGGCTTGGTCCGGTGTATCCTCATAGAAAAAACTCGCCTCTAACTCTAACTGTAAATAGTTGTCTTCAGCGAATGCAAATCCTTTTTCTTGCTTCCGTTTTGCGTACAAATTGATTAAATCACGAGCGATATCTTTAACCTTCTTTTTCGTGGTTCTCTTCTGTTTTTCCCAAGAACCAGATCCTAGTTTATGCAGCTTTGGAAGCGTCCCTTCTTTCCCCGTGTATTTACTTATTTTGTAAAGGCTGTTAACAGATACATACAGCAAATCATTATCGCGGTATACAATTCGCAATACCTCTTGTTTCACTCCTTTAACATCCATACTCTCCAAACCTGCAAACTTTCCGATTCCATGATCGATGTGTGTGATAAAATCTCCTGGTTGAAGGTTACGAAGCTCACGTAATGTAATGGATGCACTTCCGGCGTGTTTATTTCGAGATTTGGGTTTGTAATACTTATCGAATAACTGATGTTCTGTGATACAGGCAATATTTGCATTTAGATCCACAAAGCCCTCAGAAAGGCCAACGTAAACAGGCTTGAAAGCCTCATCAATTGATCGATCTTTCAACAGTACCTGAAGGCGCTCTATTTGTCGATTGTTATCACTAAATACCAGGGTATTGATCCCATATTCCTTGTTTTTCAGAATCCACTCTTGAAGCAAATCAATGTTACGGTTAAATCTAGGTTGCGGTTCTTGGGTAAATCCTACAGTATAATGGTTTTCGGAAGGTCTTTCGCTACCAAATTGAACTCGTTTAAATTTAGAAACATGTTCAACCCATTCATTAGGCAACATCCATGTTTCTTTTGGGTGTTTAATAGTTTCTCCAGAATCCTTAATTTGATGGAATTCATTGAGATTTCGCTCCCAGGCCTTGGTTAATTCATCAAATTGATCTTGTGGGTTTTCCCAAAACAATAGGGTTTCGGAGGATAAGTACTCAAATAACGAGGATCTTACCTCCTTGGGTTGTTTTACTTTGGGAACCAAAGAAAATTGAGCTATTTCATTGATGGATAGCTGGGTATTAACATCAAAGGACCGAATGTTATCAATGATATCGCCATCTAGTTCAAGTCGAAAGGGATGTTGATGCGCAAAAGAAAATATATCTAGGATTCCACCACGAATACTAAACTGCCCCGGCTCAAAAACAAAATCCTCTCTTTCAAAACCGTTGTCGTGTAAAAATTCTTGAAGGAAATCAATATCCAAACGCTGACCCTTGGCAATCTCAAAGGTATTTTCATCTAAACTTTCCTTTTGAACGACCCATTCGGAAAGAGCACTGCCATAGGTCACAACGATACGGTTACTATTTTTTCTCAGTGCACTCAGCGTTTCGATACGCTCTTGTACACCCATAGCATTTTCTCTGTTCTGATTATAGACTTTAAGAAAAGAGTCTGGGAGAAAGTAAATCGTTTGGCCGGTTAAAAAGCTTTCTAAATCGGCTTTGATATACTGGGCGCGCTCCTTGTTGGGTGCACAAAAAA
This sequence comes from Bacteroidota bacterium, assembly GCA_036161795.1. Classification (GTDB taxonomy): domain Bacteria; phylum Bacteroidota; class Bacteroidia; order NS11-12g; family UBA955; genus VMCP01. The sequence continues at coordinate 1,647 of JAYYCN010000071.1, read as the reverse complement.
CAATTGGTCTTTGTACTTGAGCAAATACAACTGAACTTATTAAATTGGCTCCTGAACCACTTACACCTTTAACGTGGATTGTTTTGGTACCACCTAGATAACCGAGAAGATCTTGAATGCCGTCGGTTTTGGCATAATGTTCGATAATTTCCCGCGTATTCATTACCTCTGTACCTATATGGAACAACCCAACACGGGAAGGGTTTTAACTTTTTCTTCCTATTGCTCTTTGTGCAGCTTCAACAATATCGGTATCGTTCAATCCGTATTTAACCAGTAATTCCTCTGGTTTTCCACTTTCACCAAATGAATCATTCACCGCCACCATTTCTAATGGTGTTGGCATGGTTCTAGACAGTAATTGCGCAATTGAATCACCCAATCCTCCATTCATTTGATGCTCTTCAGCAGTCACCACACAACCGGTTTTCTTTGCTGATGCAATCACCGCTTCTTCATCCAATGGCTTGATGGTATGGATATTAATTATATCAGCGCTTATTCCTTTTTCAGCCAATTGCTCACCTGCCTCAATTGCTTTCCAGACCATGTGACCAGTAGCAAAAATAGAGACGTCTGTACCTTCGTTTAACATTAGTGCCGTCCCGATAACAAAAGGCGTATCCTCCGATATGAATACTGGCCATTTTGGCCTTCCAAAACGAAGATAAACAGGACCGTCATGATCAGCTATTGCTAAAGTTGCCTGTTTGGTTTGATTGTAATCACATGGATTAATCACCGTCATTCCTGGCAACATTTTCATGAGTCCAATATCTTCAAGAATTTGGTGGGTTGCGCCATCTTCACCCAATGTGAGACCTGCATGTGAGGCACAAATTTTTACATTTGCTCCTGAGTAGGCAATACTCTGTCTAATTTGATCGTAGACACGACCAGTAGAAAAATTGGCAAACGTTCCGGTAAAAGGAATCTTTCCACCTAAAGCCAATCCAGCCGCAACGCTCATCATGTTGGCTTCGGCAATACCCGCTTGAAAAAATCTATCTGGATGCGCTTTTTGGAAATGGTGCATAGTTAACGAACCTGTTAAATCCGCGCACAAACCCACCACATCTGGATTGGTATTTCCTAATTCTAAAAGTGCATCCCCAAAACCGCTTCGGGTATCTTTTTTTCCCAATATTTCAAAAGTTCTCATATAGTTATAATGATAGCGTTGTATTTATCCCACTAGATATTTTAAAGTCTCTCTCTTTGCTATACAATGTTCGTGTTTCGCTTTTTACTCTATACACCGCAATGTATTCTCCCGGCTGCATGATGAGTTCATGTCGTCCTGCTTCTTTCGGAATATCCATTACCCATTGCATTTCTCCTTTGACCTTCTTGAAAATACTCCCTTGAATATCTCTGCCCGTGCGCAACTGTAACATTCCAGGTGCTGGAATTTCTACCGTAGTGGTTTTGTTCTGGGTAATCATTATTCCATTAAATCTCAATCGAGGTACACTTAATACCTCTAAATCATATGATCCAGCTAAGTATTTCTGCTTGGAGTTAAACGATTGATTATAAACCGTTGAGCAGCTTTTTTGATTCCGCACGATCGCCTGTAGGTTTTTGTAACTAGTTATACCTCCTACTTTCAATAAAAGATCACCTCTTGGAGTTTCCAAAGCAATG
>JAYYCN010000070.1:0-3957 GCA_036161795.1 Bacteroidota bacterium | reverse complement strand
CCGGTTTACGGATTGCGGTGATGAAAATGCTAACAAACAATAGAGCGATGGTACTTCCAAGGATTAAAGCACTTCGTTTACCCGTTAAGGTCCATGTTATCAAACGCTTATAGGCATTTTGGAATTTGGGCCAAGTGTTATTTTTAAAACGATAAATGACAAATTTCAACCAGAATTTATGGAGTGCGTACAATCCGAATAGCAGTATAATAAGGTTTCCAAAACCAAAATTGATAAGGTATCCTAAACTCGCTAATATGGCGAAGGTGATACTTGTTTTTCTAAATGCTGCAGACTTCCATTGACCGGATGTAGGCTTTTTATCCTTTGTCATAAAATCAACGGCAAAAACGGGGTTGATTATATAAGCAACGAGTAAGGAGGCGAGTAGGGTAATGATCAAGGTTACAGGAAGGAAATACATAAACTTACCTACCACACCTTGCCAGAATGCCAAAGGAAAGAATGGTGCAAGTGTCGTGAGTGTGCCAGATAATACGGGTAGGAACACTTCACCCGCGGCTTTTTTAGCTGAGTCTACAATTCCTAATCCTTCTTCATGGAAAATACGATGGGTATTTTCAATTACTACGATGGCATCGTCAACGACAATTCCCAAAGCCAGTAAGAATGAAAACAGAACGATAAAATTCAGACTAAAGCCAATACTCGGCATGATCAAGAAGGCTACAAAGCACGATAGTGGAACCGATAATCCCACAAAAATTGCGTTAGTTGCTCCCATAAAGAACATGAGGATGAGAGTCACTAAAATAAATCCAATGATGATGGTATTGATCAAATCATGAACCGTGATGCGTGTTTGTGTACTTTGGTCACCGGTAAAGACCACGTTCAGTTTCTCTGGGAATTGTCCAGAAGATTGCAAGTCAGAAATGATATCACGGCAATCGTCTGATGCTTGGATGAGGTTCTCGCCTGATCTTTTTACAATGTTAAGTGTTATGACATTTCTCCCTTCCAAACGAGCATAGCTTTCCTTTTCCTTAAATCCATCTACGATTTCAGCAATATCCTTTAGATAGAGAGTTGCACCTAGATTACCTCGTATCACGATGTTTTCTAGGTCATATTTGTTTTCAAACTCACCACTTACACTGATGGAACGTTTCATGTTTCCAACATCAATATTTCCCCCAGAGATACGGGAGTTTTCATATTGTATCGCGCGCACTACATCATCTATGGTGACGCCAGCAGCAACCATTTTTGTGAGGTTCAGGTTAACTTGCATTTCGCGATCTAAGGCGCCTACCATATCCACACGTGTAATGCTTGGAAGTGATTCAATCCTGTCTTTTGCTAATTCCGCATAACGTTTTAAATCTTGCAAGCTGTAGTCCCCGGAAACGTTGATGTAGAGAATAGGCATATCACTAAAGTTCACCTCCTGAATTGCGGGATCATCTTTTAGGTCGGAAGGAAGATCGGCTTTAGCCTTGTCCACTTCGTCTTTAACCTTATTCTTGGCCTCGGTAACATCCATATCCGTACCAAATTCAACGGTGATGATACTAAAATCCTGAAGTGACTGACTTTTTAACTTTTTTACACCGCTGATACTTTTGATTTTCTTTTCAATAGGTTTAGTGATTAAGTTTTCAATGTCTTTTGGCGATGAACCAGGATATACCGTTTGAACATAAATGGTTGGAATAACGATATCTGGGAATTGCTCTTTAGGGAGTTTGATGTATGAGAATACACCAGCAATACTGATAAACAAAGTGAGTATGTAGATACTCGTTTTGTTATCAATACTCCAACTAGTGGGTTTAAATTCTTTGAATTTTGACATATTGCTCTCTATCTATTGAACTGTTACGCTCTGACCATCTGATAGTTCCTGAAAGCCATTTATAATAATCTGGTCGCCTTCGTTAAGTCCTTCGATTATCTCGGTGATGTTTTTATTCGAAACACCCGTTTTTACTAAAAGTTTCTTAGCAGTCGTATTACCCTCGGAATTATTAATTCCCATAACAAAGGTTTCTCTCTCAGTTTTTTGGATACAATTAGATGGAACCACGATGGCATTTTCCTTTTGGTAATCAACAATTTTCAATTTGGCAATCATATTGGGCTTGGCTGACTTTATTGCAGGAAGATCTACTTCCACCTTGAAGGTTCTATTCAATGGGTCAATATAATTTGAGGCAAATGAAATTTCACTACTAATAGTCTTATTAATATCAGGAAAATCTATCTCAACAAAATCACCCTGGTTAATGCTCCCAGAATACGTTTCTGACACCTCAGCAACGGCTTTCAATTTGGTCATATTTACAACTTTGAAATACGGCATTCCCGGGGCTGCTACTTGACCTACTTTTAGATCAACCGCCTCTATGGTTCCATTGATTGGAGACTTAATGGAGTACATATGGATGTTAGCATCAAGGGTATTCAGACTTTTTTCTAATGACTCTAATTGATTTTTAGCCGTAAGATATTGGATCTCTGTTCCAATACCTTTCTTCCAAAGCCTCATTTGTTTTTCATAAATGGTTTTAGCGAAATCGAACTGTTGTTGTAACTCCAGCTTGCTTTTAAGAAGCGAATTATTGTCAAGAGTAGCGAGAACATCTCCTTTGTTCACTTTTTGGCCTACTCGAGCTTTTATTTGGATAACGGTACCTGGAACTTGAGCTGTTGCAATGGTGCTGTTATTCGCATCCACTATGGCTTCAACACCGATAGAACTAGTAAACTCGGACTTTGATACCTCGGTTACTTCCACCAGTTTACGATTATTCTTTTTGCCGGATTTGCTACCGATTTTTCGTAGCAATTGCTCTTCCTCTTGCTTGAGTTCAGTAATCTTATTTCTTACTTCTTTCAGTTGTTCATCAAGGTTAGTAGAGTTACTGCTTGAGTTCTCTCCACATGAAATCCATAAAAGGGTAGAGACAGATAGTGATAATATGATAGTAAGTTTCATTTTTTTTAGTTGATTGGTTTTCCGATGGCTTTATGATAGTCGATTTTAGCAAGAACTAAATCATATACGGCATTTAAGTAATTAACCTGGGCACTTTTAAAATCACCTTCTGCTTGGGTGATTTCTAAAGTACTTCCCACACCTTCTTTGAATTTGATTTGGGTTTTATTGTAAATTTCCTGAGCAAGGTCCATATTTTCTTTTTGTAAGGCAGCTTGTTTTAATTGTAACTGATAGTTATTTCTCGCATTTCTCCATTCAACGGAAGCCGCGTTTGAAAATGCCTCTAGATCTGTTTCTGCTTTATCAATTTTGTATTGAACCTCACGGATTTTGGACTGCGCTTGTAATCCATCAAACAAGGTTAACTGTAATTGAAGCCCTAACATATCGGAGGGTATCCAATTGTTGTTAGGTGTAAGATTACCCTCGAAGAAGTTGAACTCAGGTCTCATTGTACTTTGCTGGTGCTGATAAAAGCCAACCAGCTTGGGTAGGTAACCCATTTGATAACGTTTCTTATCTAACTTACCTAATCGGATGCTCTGATCTAAAATCTGATACTCTGGGCGGCTATTAGGAGTCCAAACGGCTTTCCCTATTTCTTCCTCTAAACGTATTTGGCGATCAATACTTTCAATGTCGTCTTTAAGAAAAAGTTTGTGAGTTAAGTCCATACCCATTTGAACTTTCAATAGTTCTATAAAGGCTTCTCTAGCTTTGGATAACGTTTCTTTTTGAATGAGTATGTTATTGAGCGATAGTTGAACACGCTTTACATCCAGATCCTCTACAAACCCCTCTTCAAACATAGCTTTTAAGTCAGATAGGCTTTTCTCCAGTGTTTTAATGTTAGCGTTAATTAATTTGATGTTTAAATCGGTGCTTGCAATCATCAAGTAGGCTTTTGAAACATTTACCTGTACATCATACGCTGTTTTGGCTTCTAGGAATCTGCTCATATCGACAAACTCTTTGGTAGCTTTCAACCCCAC
>JAYYCN010000069.1:0-2993 GCA_036161795.1 Bacteroidota bacterium | reverse complement strand
ACCATATCATCGGAGTGAAAAGAAGTCGTTTAGCCCGAGTAGCTTTTCTAAGTGGACTCACCGGGTTAATTCTTATGACCACTATGGTGTGGTATATGTATGTGTATGATTGGCCAATTAACGTAGGTAACAAGCCTGTACGTTTTAGTCCATCATGGATACCGGTGATGTTCGAGGGAACCATCCTGTGTACCGCTTATGGAATGGGAATTATTTTCTTCCTGAGAAACAGAATGTTGCACGGCATCAAGAATGACATCCTTGACGATCGTCAAACTGATGACCGTATGGTTATGGCAATTGAAACAGAAGAAGGGTTAGACGAATCAGAGGTTCTATCTATGATGAAAGATAACGGAGCTGTCGAGATTCGTGAGTTGGTAAATGGTGTTCAAACAATAATCTAATGTAAGCAATGAAGAAAAGACTTAATATATTCATACTGTTTTCTGTTTTGGTAATTGCCGCCAGCAGTTGTGTTAGTCGCGGTAATGATCCAGGATGGGAATACGCCCCAGACATGTATTACTCAAAAGGTTATGAGCCATATAACCAAGCAGACTCTTTTGCGTTAAATCCACACGGAATGAGCATGCGTGAGCCTGTTGCCGGTTCGGTTGCTTTGGGTAAATCAGCACACTTATACCCATTGGATAATTCCGGAGAGGGATATGAAGCCTCTGCTACTGAAATCGTTGCTCCAGAGGATATTAATCAGGTAGACACGAGAGGAAAATACTTATATGGTATTTATTGCTCACCCTGCCACGGCGATAACGGTGGTAACGATGGTACCGTATTCAAAAAAGTTAAAACGCTTATGCCTGCATGGAAAGGTTATACTGATGACTACATCAAGAACCTCGAAGAAGGTAAGATTTATCACGTCTTAACTTACGGTAAGAACAACATGGGTAGTCACGCTTCTGTACTGGAGCCTATCGATCGTTGGAGAGTAGTTAAATATGTTAAATTACTCAGTGGTTCAGGTTCAGAAGCAAGTGTTGCCGAAACTACCTCAGATGACACTGGAAATGAATCAATGTCAAACTAATCCGAAGAATCAACAGTTATGGGACACGGACAAAAAATTGAAGTAAAACAGGAAACGTTTAGCATGCCAGCAAAGGCAAAAAGCTTTACTATGGCCTTTATGGTTATTGGTTTAGTGCTTGCCGGAATTGGTATCGTTACAATGGATAAATCAGGTACATCTCACGATGCCAGTGCTATCACTGAACAGCACATGGATGCTGATCACCACGGTCACTCTGAAGGTGAACATCACGCTGAAGAAGGTAAGATAGCGTACGAAGCCTCTCATGAGGGAGAACACCACAACATAGAAACCGAAGCATTCGGTCCTCGAATTGAGTACCATACTCAAGATAAACCATGGACAACGTATATATGGTCAAACCTTTTGGTTGCAGGATACTATTTTATGATGGTATCGTTATGTGCATTGTTTTGGTATGCTATCCAATATGCGGCTAATGCAGGTTGGTCAGTAGTGATCAAAAGAATCCCCGAGGCGATTTACACCTTTATTCCCTTTGGATTTGTAGTAGTGCTTATTGCCCTACTATTGGGTAAAGACAATATCTATCACTGGGCACATTACGAGCATTTAGGATTGAATCCTGGTGATACCGGCTACGACAGAGTATTGGCGGGTAAATCAGGTTTCTTAAATACCGGGATGCTATTTATCTTCCCTACCGTATTAGTAATCCTTTGGGTTTTCCTTGGTAGTAAATTAAGAAAATTATCCTTGAGTGAAGATAGCGCTCCTAAAGGAGATGTTAGCTACTTTAAGAAGTCAATCCGCTTTTCAGCTGGATTCTTAGTAACCTTTGGGTTTTTGATTTCCATCCTAGCTTGGTTATTTATCATGAGTGTAGATGCTCATTGGTATTCCACCATCTTCGGAGTATATAACTTCGCGACTTCATGGGTTTCAGCAATCGCATTCATTGCATTGATTTTAATGTATGTGAAGTCTCAAGGCTATTTATCAATTGCAAATAAAGAGCATCAGCATGATTTGGGTAAGTTTATGTTTGCCTTCACGGTATTCTGGGCTTACATATGGTTATTCCAATATCTTTTGATTTGGTATGCTCATATTCCTGAAGAAATGATGTACTATCAGATTCGTTATGAGAATTACAAGCCTTTCTTCTTAGGTAACTTCATAGTGAACTTTGCGTTGCCATTCTTATTTTTATTGATGAGATCAGCTAAACGTAACAAATGGGTTTTCCCAGCGATTGCATTATTGATGATTGTGGGTCACTATTTTGACGTTTGGTTCATGGTAATGCCAGGGGTATTTGGCCCTGGAGTTCATATTGGACTTCTCGACATAGGAATTTTTGTATTCTTCCTCGGTTTGTTTGTATTCTGGATTTTAAATCAACTTCAAAAGCGTGGATTGGTTGCAATCAACCATCCTTATTTGGAAGAATCTGTTTATCACGAGACAGGAGTTTAATCAATAAAGAACATCACAAAAAAGCCCCTGTTATGGGGCTTTTTTGTGATCGCAATTAAACAGATATTTAACCCCTAGTCAGGGGCGCCAGAGTTATTTGCAAGCATAGCCGTGATTTGCTCTAAGTCTCTGTCCATTAAATATAAACCAGAACCATCTCCACCAATTATTTTTAATTTAGCTAGGATGCTGTTGAATTGAGCTTCTTCTTCGCGTTGCTCAGCAACATACCACTGTAGGAAGTTAGCGGTGGTGTGATCGGCTTCCTTTGTAGCAATATCCATGAGGTTATTGATGGCTGCAGTAACCTTTTTTTCTTGTTCTAATACACGCTCAAAAACCTCTTGGTACGAGCTAAAAGTTGTTATTGGGGCATTTACGGCAGGGGAAATGGCAAATCCACCAACTTCATTTATGTAGTGGAAGAGTTTTAACATGTGCATACGCTCTTCATCGCTTTGTGCATACAAAAACTTAGCAGTTCCTTCGTACCCCT
>JAYYCN010000068.1:0-3460 GCA_036161795.1 Bacteroidota bacterium | reverse complement strand
CGGGTGTTTTAGGATCAGGAGAATTAGGGCATTTTGTTCTTGGAAACAGAAAAGGTACAAGCACCCAATTGGGTGGTGCAAATGCACTGGGTAGTACAGATCCATTTGTTCGTTTTGAAGTGATCAGCACATCAAGATGTGAGACTGATTCAATAAAGCTAGTCAGTACGTCCGTGAATACCTCTGGCGTGAGTTATGAGTGGTATTTTGGTGACGAGAGCTTGCCTTTCATTTACAGAGGAAATACCATACCGAATAACACTGTATATAATCCAATCCATGTGTACAAGGCCGCGAATGATTATACGATTACCATGATCATAACCAATAGTGCTGGTAAGGCCGATACGGGTAATATGTTGTTTAGAATTAATGTGACTCCAAATATTGATGGTTTCAACAACATAAACGTCTATCGATATCCAGTGGATGCTACGGATACTTTTGACGATGCCAGTATCTGTGAGGGCCAACGTCTTTGGATCATGGATAGTTACGATATACTAAATGAATATTCCAACCCGAATAATGAAATTGTGGATAGAAGTATTTATACGATTAAAGGGATAGGGCCACCAGAGCCAAGTGATACCTTTGACCTTCCCGAGGGATTCAGAGATACGATGAAAACCATAATCTCTACACCAGGAAACTATATCGTAGAAATCAGAAGAATTACAGATAAGAATTGTGTGGGGACACAAACCCAGCAATTGGTTATATATGCGAATCCAGATCCTGTAATTGAGGGTGGAGATTTTTGTGAGAATGCTTCGAAAACCTTAAGTGTCACCAATAATACAGATGATCCATCTTCCGTGAATAAAGTTGTTGAATGGAATTGGGAATATGAAGGCCAAACTGCAGGACCAGAAAAAGTAAATAATAGTCATACATTCATCAATGCTCATCCGGGTTTAAATCAGGTAACATTGGAAGTTATAACCGAAATGGGATGCAAAGCATCAACAACAGAAAACCTAGAAATTTATCCAAATCCTATTATTGAGGATATTGGACTAGATAACTTCTGTCATGAGGAAACCTTGGATGCCGATATCGGAAATACAAGGGTTCCATTCGGTGGTTCTTTGGATTTTGTGGTTTGGGATTTTGATAAGGCAGATCCTTCGAATCCATTGGATAGTAATAATTTTACAACATACGATTATCCAGGTCCCGGACAATATACCATTAACTTGAGAGCCATCTCCATGGAGGAATGTGTGAGCACCTTCGATACGGTTATTCGTATTCATCCAAAACCAACCCCTGACTACCAAGTGAAGGAAGTTTGTTTCGGTGATAGTACTGCGCTGCGCAGGGTTATTCAACCATATCCACGTCAGGATAGTATGAATTATTTCTGGTATTTGAATTATGGTTTTATAAAGCAAGACACCGGTTTTAATTATATGTTTCCTACTCCTGGGGTATACGATATGACCCTGGTGGCTACTTCGCTAGCAGGCTGTGAAGACTCAATTCAAGGGATCATTCGAAGCTATTATTTGCCAAATCCATACATTATGGTTGATACCAATATTGCCGGTAACGACACCATACAATGTTTAAATGGTAATAACTTCACATTCGAATACGATTTTGGTATTGATGGAATGGATACGGTGAATAACACGCGTCTGCATTTTTTAGATACCGTAGTAGAATCACCAGCCAGTTCAACAACCTACAGCTACAGCACGGCAGATACATTTACAATCCAGCTATATGTTGACAATGTCAATGGTTGTGCCGATAGTGTTGAAACAACGGTTGTTGTGTTACCTTCGCCAACAGCGGCATTTGAGTACAAAGGCATATGTATGCCAGACTCTGTACATTTTTTCGATACATTGAGTACTTCAACTTATCCAATTGTCAACCGTTATTGGGATTTAGGAGATGGAAATGTGGATACAGGTTCGTTTGATTTTAAATACCCATACCCTGATGCTGGACCTTACGATGTACAAATGATAGTAGAGAGGTCTTTGGGTTGTACCGATACAGCAATAATGACCTTAGACTCTCTGGTGGACTTCCCTAAACCAAACTGGGCGCTCATAGCTGGTTCAATGCCAATTTGTAAAAGTGATTCCGTTACGTTCGGTATAACGGGTGGTGATTCCTGTGTTTGGATTTCCGATGGTGATACAAGTCGCACAAAATCCTTCAGAAAAACTGGAGTCTATATATTTGAGGTTTCCAATAAGGGTAAATGTTTCGCCAGAGATTCTGTTCAGGTATTTGCATATACCACGGATGACATAGAAACCAACCCGGACACCAGTATTTACCGTGGACGTAGGGTGAATTTATATGTAAAGAGAGCAGCAACAAGAATTCGCTGGAGCCCTTCTGAATATTTACAAGGTGACAGTACAGGAGTAACTGTTTTAACTCGACAGCTTATTGACAGCATGCGATTTTATGTGACCGCGTTAGATTCAAACGGATGTGAAGATATGGACTCTGTCACTATCTTAATCATTGATCCTCCGTTAATTAAGATTCCTAATATTATTACACCAAATGGTGATGATGAAAATGAAACTTGGAATCTTATTGATATTCCTGACTTATTCCTTTACAATATTATCATTACTGATCGTCAAGGTCACCGAGTATATGAGGCCAAAGACTATCAAAATGATTGGAATGCGATTGACCAAAATGGTAATGCACTACCAAACGGAGTATATTTCTATTACATGAAAAACAGTAAAACCCAAAAAGTGTACCGTGGGTACATTCAAGTAATTAGATAACATGAGAACTAAATTTATTATCCTTTCGGCAACGCTTTTATTGGTTGGGATGCTTAAATCTCAAATGGGTGTGCGTATTGATCAATTTTATATGGATAAATCCATATTAATTCCTGCAGCCGTCGCACATGATGATGGGCATGTGAGTATATACTACAATAAACTCTTCACGGATATCCCAGGTTCACCTCAGCATACTGCGATTAATGCTACCATGCCGATGACGGGTGAAAATTCCTCATTTGGGGTGTTTTATATGAAAGAGAATATAGCTTTCTCGGAAATGCATAATGCCTATGCTACCTATGCTTATTCATTCGATTTAGGATCAGAAAGTAAACTGAGTCTAGGCCTAAGTGCCGGAGTTTTAAATCAAAACTTTGATCCAACCAAGGCAGTGTACTACGACGATAACGATGCAAAAATTACCGCTTTGATGTTCAGCCCTCCCGTAGTTAGGGCTGATTTGAGATCGAGTATCTATTTTTCTACCCCATCATTCTATACAGGTTTTTCCCTCCAAAGGTTGCCGCAACCAACTTTTGATTATACCTATTACAATTACAGTGCAAGCTATGATCTTCAATCGCAGGCGAACTTCTTGTTAGGATTTAAAGCAGAAATTGGTGATGAACTTTATTTGAAGCCAGCAATCAACGCGGGTATGTATAACTGGGATTACCTCTATG
>JAYYCN010000067.1:0-3206 GCA_036161795.1 Bacteroidota bacterium | reverse complement strand
TTATTTAGTAGCTCAATTACGGATAATCAAATTGTTGCATTATTGGTATCCATGCTTATTTCATTTTTCTTCCTAACGGTTTTGCAACTTTTGGGAGATGTGAGTTGGTTGGACCAAATAGGAAGAAGTTTATCCTGGTTCGGTCTTGAGTTTCACTACGACTCTATCAGTCGAGGAGTCATCGATACTAGAGATGTGGTTTATTTTTTAGGGTTTAGTTCCGTCTTTTTGGGACTAACAAAGTTGGTTTTAGAGAGTAGAAAATGGTAATGAAAAAGACAAACAAACGACTGCAATCCTACCTCAACTTCCTCGCCGTGCTCATTGTGGTAATGATTGCCAATACCCTAGGTAATATCTATTATCAAAGGCTTGATTTAACCGAGGAGAAACGATTTACGCTGAGTGAAACCAGTAAAAGGCTCTGTGGCAAACTTGATGAGAAGCTTTATATAAAGCTGTTCTTGGATGGTGAAATGTCGGCAAAGTTCAAGCGTCTCAAACTAGAAATACGGGATTTAACCCTAGAATTTAGAGAAGCAAGCGCACAGCAAATTGAATTAGAAATCATCAGTCCATTCAACGATGTTAAGGAAGGCGAAATGGAAAAGATGCTGCAGGGGTATGTAGAGAAAGGCATTAATCCAGTTAGAGACATTGATCGCGAAAATGCTGACGAAACAAGAATAAAATATCTGTTACCTGGTGCTGAAATTTTTTATGGCAACAAAAGAGCTAGCATCAACTTCTTTGAATATGACGTCGCACTGTCTCCAGATGAAAATATTTCCAAAGCGATTGATAATATTGAATACGAGCTAGCTAATGGCATCAGACAAGTTTCCTCAGATAAGAGTAAAAGCATTGTAGTGGCAGACGGTAGTGGCGAGATGATTGGAGCAGATGTCTCCAGTTTTGCCCGTGAATTAACCAAATATTACAATATTTCCGCCTTAAACATGAACTTCTCAGACCCAAATGCAGCAGCGCCTTGGGCTGAGCAGATAAAACAAAATCCAGAAAATGCCGATCAGGTATTCATCAACGGCATGCATCGTAGATTGAACCTGAATGATTTATTGATGATCGTAAAACCGCTACAGGATTACAGTAATCAAGAGCTTTACCTGATTGACCAATTCATCATGAGTGGAGGGCGTGTGATGTGGTTGATTGACCCCGTACATATTGAAATTGATAGTTTCAGGAACTACAAACAAGTATTGGCGTTAAATCGTGACATTGAGAATATCTCCGCATCCTTGTTTCACTATGGAGTAGGATTGAAAAACACGCTACTCACAGATCTAAAATGTAACCGTATTCCCATTCCTGCATCAGGTAGAATGGAATTAGTGGACTTCCCTTATTTCCCCATCTTTGGTGACAATGAATCATCGCATGTTATCACGAAGAACATTGGATCCGTCTGGGCTCAATTCCCTGCCACATTAGAGCCTAAAGTTCGACCGGAATTAGATATTATTCCCTTGCTAACTTCTACGCCATACACAAAGGTCAACATAGCTCCTGCTCCGATTGATCTGGAGTCCGTGTACATGCAAATGAGAAGTGCTGAATATCGTAAGAGCATGAAAAATGGCGAACATTTATCAGCGGTATTGATGGAAGGAATGTTCAAGTCGAGATACAAATTCATGAAAAAGTATAGCGATGTACCCTACTTGGAAAAAGGAAAAAGTAAAATGATTGTCATCGCAGATGGAGATATCATCAGGAATCCTGTCGATAAAAATGGCAGGGGCTATCCTACGGGTTACGATAGAATTTCTCAGTTCACTTTTGCCAATAAGAAGTTCTTATTGAACTGCATTGATTACCTCATTGATGATAATGGTTTGATTGAAATCCGTTCAAAAGAACGCACGGTTCGGTTACTGGATCCTGAAAAAAGCAAGAGTGAAAAAACATACTGGCAATGGTTTTCCATGTTAATGCCGATCGCTCTGATGTTTATTTTAGGTATCGTAAACTATTTCATTCGCAAACGACGTTATACCTAGTAGATTTTTATGTACGAATTCATAGAAGGCAACATAGAAAGTTTAAGTCCCACACATGCCGTGTTAGAATGCGGCGGAATAGGTTATTTTGCTCATATCAGTTTAAACACCTTCGAAGCCTTGAAAAATAGCCCTCGCGTGCGATTGTTTACCGAGGTGGTTTTCAAAGTAGAAAATCAAAGCCCTGTAAGTACGCAAATATATGGTTTTGCCGACCCGGAAGAACGCCGAATGTTCCGGTTATTAACCTCCATCAGCGGTGTTGGAAACAACACCGCTGTCATCATGCTTTCTAGCTTAAATGCAGATGCATTGACTCAGGCCATTCTCAATGGAAATGTTGGCTTACTGAAGAGTATCAAAGGAATCGGAGAGAAAACAGCTCAACGAATTGTACTTGAGCTACGCGATAAACTCACGGGTAAAAAGATGGCCCAACCGTTGATTGATGGCCCTGGCAATCATGATTTGGTTAGTGAAGCACTTAATGCACTAACCGTATTGGGTTATAATAAATCCAGTGCTGAAAAAGCATTGTTAAAAATTAGCAAAGAATTAGGGGGTACTGCTACCGTTGAAGAGCTCATAAAAAATTCCCTAAAAATGTTGTAATTTGCGGGTTTACGAGGATTATAGGGCGGCCGTTTTGAACGTATTGAGGAAACATTCAAGACCGATTTTTTTAGGTATACTATTACTGCTTTTTGGAGCTAATCCACTTGTTTCCCAAACCGATAGCACCAAATTCAAAATCAAACCCTCCGGAGAATCCAGTAACAGCAATAATAATTCTAGCAATATTGATCTCCAAGATCCCTTAGAGTACACCTGGAAATACAACCCAAAAACAAACCAATACGATGCCTACAAACAGTTGGGTACATTGAATTATGCCACGGGTAAGAGCTTATCGGTTACGGAATACTTCCAATACCAATCGAAGCTAGAAAAATCTAAATACAACCGAACCAAATCTCAAAATACGGATTACTCCCAGGCCATAACCAAAGGAGGAATAACCGACTATATCCAAGCGGAATTGAGCAATCCGGCTATTTCTAAGATTTTTGGGGAAGGCGGTGTTGATTTTCAACTTACCGGGTCAGCTATGGTCAAGCTGGGTGGAACGATTAATGAGTATCGAAATCCGAATTACAGTAAACGCCAACAACGCTATTTTGT
>JAYYCN010000066.1:0-3093 GCA_036161795.1 Bacteroidota bacterium | reverse complement strand
CGTATTATTCAAGAAAACAAAGCAGATAAACCAAAAACATCCAAAGCCAGACAAAAACTAAAGTCCTTTCAAGGTAATTGGGAAAAGCGGGTTGAATCCAATGAGGAGCGTGTTCCAAATCAAAAGAAGGAAGTTGAAAAATCGAAGCCGTTCAAACCAATTGATGTCAAAAAATTGTTGCCAGGTTACAAGGTTAAAACCAAGGATAGCGATCAGATTGGTGAAATCGTTGAGATAAAAAAGAAAAAGGCACTAGTGGCTTTTGGTTTAATAAAGATGTGGGTTGATATCACTGAACTTGTTGAATCGACTGAAAAAACACCTATTAAATCTGTTGGTACCCGTGGTTTTTCTTGGGTTCAAAGACAGTCATCTTTTAAAAATCAATTAGATCTTCGAGGAGTTAGAACTGAAGAGGCGAAGGGACAGTTAACGAAGTTCTTAGATGAGGCTTATGCACTCGGGCAAAATCCGGTTAAGATTATTCACGGTAGAGGCGATGGGATTCTGCGTAAAATGCTTCGTGATCACTTAAAGCAATTAAATTACGTCAAGGAATACGAGAATGAACATACCGAACGTGGCGGTGATGGATGTACGATTGTTTATCTTAATTGATAATTGATAGGCAAGCATTAAATCCGTTAAATTTGTATCATGTCTGTTCGGTTAGATGGTAAAGCGGTTTCAGCCCATTTCAAGTCTGAAATGGCTTTAGAAGTGGGAAAAATGAAAGAAGAGGGTCAACGTGCACCTCATTTGGCAGCGATTTTAGTAGGAGAGGACGGGGGTAGCAAAACCTATATTGAGGCCAAAGACAGAGCCTGTAAGGAAGTAGGTTTTGACAGCACAATTTTGAGATTTCCAAACACCATATCGGAAGAAGAATTATTATCTGAGGTAGATAGGATTAATCATGATGAGAGTATAGATGGCCTCATTGTACAGTTACCGTTGCCTTCGTACATCGACGAAAATAAAGTGACCCAAAAGATACTGCCTCAAAAAGATGTAGATGGATTTCATGATATCAATATGGGCAAGCTGGCTAAAGGAGATCATTCTGGATACATTTCTGCAACGCCTTTAGGAATTACCATGCTTCTGAAATATTACAACATTGACACGAGCGGTAAAAATGCCGTAGTAATTGGTCGGAGTAATATCGTGGGAAGACCGATGAGTATATTACTTTCAGAATCAACTATCACCGGTAATGCAACGGTCACTCTTTGTCACAGTCGCACAAAAAACCTTGAAGAAATTTGTTCGCGTGCCGACATTATCGTTGCTGCCATTGGGAAGCCATTTTTTGTAAAAGAAAATATGGTTAAAGAAGGAGCAATTGTCATTGATGTTGGAACCACGAGGATAGAAGATTCTACCCGCGAGAGAGGTTGGAGATTAGCGGGCGATGTCGACTATATGTCAGTAAAAGACAAGGCATCGATGATAACACCTGTTCCAGGTGGTGTCGGTCCGATGACCATCACCGGATTATTGTCCAATACGCTTAAAGCGAGACAAATGAAATGAAGAAATTTCCTGTAATGGAACATTTTTACACCATCCAAGGTGAAGGTGTGTTCACGGGTTATCCCGCGTATTTTATTCGATTGGCCGGATGTGATGTGGGTTGTACTTGGTGCGATGTGAAAGATAGTTGGGATACCGCAGGTTACCCCGTTTTTTCTCCCGAAGAAATGTGTGATTGGGTGTTGCGAGCGGGGGCAAATCGTGTGGTAATAACCGGTGGCGAGCCGGCGATGTATGATCTCACGAGTATTTCAGAGATTATGATCTCTAACAATATCAAAATTCATATTGAAACATCGGCGGCACATCCAATCATTGGCCAATTTAATTGGGTCTGTATTTCCCCAAAAAAATTCAAATTCCCGATTCCAGAGGAAATGATAAAAGCCAATGAGTTGAAATGCATTGTGTACAATAAAAGCGATTTTGAGTGGGCGGAGCAATGGGCTCAAACCTGCGATGCGAATTGTGCGTTATTCATACAACCTGAATGGGATAGACGAGAAAAAATGATGCCATTGATTGTTGAGTATGTTAGGGAAAATCCACATTGGAGGATTTCTCTTCAAACTCATAAATACTTGAATATTCCCTGATTTATTTGTGATTGTAATGTGAGTAAGTCAAGCCCAAAAATTGGGTAGCAAAATGTACATTCGAAAATATATGGGCACAAAATGCTGGTCGTTACTTGCGGTAGGATTATTGTGGGGGTGGAGTAATGTAAATCTATCTGCCCGGTCTCCTGGAGGAAATTCTCTTCAAAAGATGATTTCTAAGTATACTACATTTTCCGATACGACAGCCAAGAAGATTAAATCATTTTTCGATTATCACGAGGGAATTGGAAATTTCAGTGGTTCCTATTTAATGTATAAAAATGATAGTTTAATCTATGGTGCAAATGGATATGCCATATATGGTAATCGAGATAGTATAGAGCCCAATAATCTCTTTCAACTGGCATCTGTCAGTAAGGTGTTTACCGCTATTTCTGTCATGACCCTGCATCAAGATGGATATCTTAATATTGAAGACTCTGTGCACTGGTATATCCCAGAACTAAATAACAAATCACTCACTATTAGGCAATTATTGAGTCATACTAGTGGCTTGCCCGATTATTTTTATGTTAACTACGAAGGTTTTGAACTTCCCGAAGGTCAAGGGCATTTAAAAAATGAGGACGTTATTGAAATAATCAATGATCAGAGTCGCCGGGAATATACGCGTCAAGGATACTATCATTATTCCAACACAAACTACGTCTTTCTTAGTTTGATTGTTGAAAGGCTGACCAAGATAGATTTTCGGAAATATGTGAAAGAAAATATCTGTAAATACGCGGACATGAGGTACACACATATCTGTGATTTTGATTCTCTTCCCTTAGTCAATTATCCTGTTCAAGGTTATAAAAGTTGGAGAGTTTACGAGGACTTGATGTTCAACGGAACAACTGGCGATAAGGGAGTGTACTCAAATGTTTTTGAAATGTTTCAGCTGGATAGAGCTTTAAAGGGTACTTATTTACTGCACGATGATACTAAAGAGCAG
>JAYYCN010000065.1:0-3362 GCA_036161795.1 Bacteroidota bacterium | reverse complement strand
TTGCTTGTGTTACGTTCCGTACTTGTAACATTAAATCAATTGAATGATTTACTTGCATCCCTCCTCGTATATCAATCACGTGTCCATCAATGGCTCCATTTCGATATTGAGTATTAACTCCTTGAATAATGGCCGGCTGCAAGAAGGCGAAGTCCATATTTTCAAAACCGCTTTGATAACGGTAGCTTAAACCCATTACCCATCCATTCAGGTGATTGTACTCTACATCTGCTCTCGCAATATGCCGATTTCGATACTTCATGAAATCCGTTGGGTCAGATGCCAAGTCTGCAAATGTGGAAGGAATACCCGTTGCGTTAACAACCAAAATAGCATTGGTGTCTACCATTTTCGGTAAGGTGTAAGTATAACCAAGAAACCACTTTAACTTATGCTTATTGGAAGCCCATTGGCCTCCTGATTCAATTTCAAAACCACGAATCCTCGCGGGACTAATATTAAGAGGCTTGAATCCTGCGACACCATTCCAAATGTAGAACGTGTACTCCATGAGGTTTTGAACGTTTAACGAAAAGCCTGAAACGTCGACATAACCGCGTACATTGCCTTGATTTAAACGCCACCCTTGTTTTACGCCGATTTCAATATTCTGAGAGGTTTCAGGTTCTAATTGATCATTCGGTAGGACTGTTACACTACCGGTAGAAGTGGAAGTAAATAATTCAGCCATACTTGGAAATCGAAAGCCTTCACCATAAGAGGCTCTGATGAATGTAGCCCTGCTCAATTGCTTGTTGATGCCCGCTCGAAAAACAGGTTTTGAACGTATTTTTCCATCCAAATTAAAGTATTCATATCGAGCGCCTAACTCACCAATCCACCCACTACTTTTATATTTAATTTGACTGTATGTGGCATGATTACGAGCTGTATGTGAACCTTGAAAGAGTGGAGAGTTTGTTACAGTATATGTATTAACTAGTCCTCCGGTATATGTCCAGTATTTTTTAAATGAATGAGAACTGCGCCACTCGCTGAAGTAATAATCGCTTTGATTGTCTTGGTTGTTATTCGGATCTCCGTTATTGATATCGTTTTTCACTCGGAAGAATCGATTCTGCAGCGTGTGTTTCCAACTCCCTTTCCAATGAATAATGGGGTCCACATAAAATCTTCTTCCTGAATTTTTGGTAACCGCATCATTCAAGGACCGATAAGGGAGTAAATCGTTTTGCCATAGTAAGAAAGACCCGCTTTCGCCTCTCTGGATGTTTCCATTCAGCCATATGCTCATCTTGGGAAATTTTTTAGGTTGATAACCATACCTCCAACCCATCCTTAAACGGTTGTCAAAGTCCCCAAATCGGTAACTGTCATCATTAACCTGATTCCAAGTAACAGCGATGGAGTGCTCTTTTGTTTTTTCCCGATAAAAACCATGTAAACCATATGAATAGGAAGTTTTATTTGAGAATCGATAGCGGTCGGGAATATCGTAATATCCTCCAAACATAGATATTTGACCTTCGGGTTTTGATGTAATGGGCGCAGAACGCATATTGATGGCTCCATTTACCGCAGAAGACCCATATAATACCGAACCAGCATTTTTTATTACCTCAATTGAACCAATCCCTTCTGTAGGTAAAAAACTAAACGGTACTGAACCAGCATCACCTGTGATCATGGGCATTCCATCGATGGTGACCATCACTCGACTACCAGCTCCATAGCTCCACCCCGATCCACTACGGATGTTTACTTGGTTATCATTTATGACTACTCCAGGCACTTGTTCGATAGCTGTACTGGCGTTTATGGTGATTTTATTCTCGACCAAATACGGCCGTAGAATCGATATTCCAACTGTACTTTCTTTTAGTGACGTCTCTCCTTTATCTGTACTAATAACAACCGCTTCTAAGTAATCAAAATTTGAGGTGTCTGTTTGGGCTTCTGCCGACAGACAAAGAGTGAAGGCTATAGCGACAGAAATAATTTTCACGTAAAAGCGTTTATTGTAACTTCGTGAAAATAATTCTTAGTACCATGACACGCAAATTGATTTTTACTATCCTGCTTGGGGTTACAGTTAGTTTCAGTATAAACATAAAAGCCCAAGATTGTACACCAGATACATTAACAGAACCAGGAATCAGTCCTGAAATGTTACCCTTTGGTCAATTGAATGAAGCGTTTTCTGAGACCATTTCCGTTTTGCTTTTTCCTGATACCGTTGTTGTGCAAAATGGAAATCCTGTACAGGTGAATATCGACTCTATGGTCATGTTGGAGGTGAATGGTTTGCCCCAAGGATTATCCTACAAGTGCAAAGATGACAATCAGACTTTCCTTCCTATGACACCAAGTTGTATGTCTGTTTATGGAACCCCAACGGAGTCTGGGGTGTTTCCATTGGAGATTCCGATCATGACCTACGGAAAGGTATTGGGTTTTGTTCCCATTAACCAAGGTGATACGATCAGAGATTATGTTATCACGGTAATGGGGGGTACTAATCAAGTGGTTAAGGTAAATCCTAGTGAAATCAATATTTTCCCAAATCCAGCGATTACCGAGCTTTCTATCATGTGTAAAATGGAACCTTTAGTGTTCAATGCGAAAGGCCAAAATATGGCATTGTCATGGGTATCCGATCGTGGAGTTTTCAGCACGAATATCCAATATTTATCACCTGGCATTTACACCATCATATCAGGAGGAAAAACCAAGAGATTTATTAAACCATAATGGAGAAAGAGGGCTTTTACGCCAAGATACCTAAGAAAAAAGCTGAATTGCCGGCAGTCATTGTGTTGGTAATCGTTATGTTGATTGGGTTTGCCTTTCATTACGACTTTTTTGGTTGGAAGGGTGGATTTATTTGGGCAGGTATTGCTCTCCCTTTACTGATGTGGCTATATCAATGGAGATCGGGAGATTACTTTGTTAAAGTGGACGAGGATGGAATCGCTTGGCGAGAACACTTCTTTTCTAACTATACTTTTATTCCTTGGAAGTACGTGCAACGAATTGATTATCTCGTGTACGAAATTAACTTTATGCTCAAGGAAACAGCGCAAGTTGTTTGTTTTGCCACTAGCGGACTCACCGATGAAGAAGCAGAGGAAATGAAACAAAGAATTTCTGACATCATACAAGAAAGACTAGAGAAAGAGAATAATGGCATTTAAACCCAATTTCGACTACATAGAAGAGCTGGAATGGAGAGGGTTACTCCACGATCAGATCCCAGGTTCACAAGATTTATTATCGAAGGAAATGGTTTCGGGGTACATTGGATTTGACCCAACGGCGGATTCTCTTCACATAGGCAATATGGTTCCTATCATGTTGCTTACACTTTTTCAAAAAGCAGGTCACAAACCTGTCGTATTGAT
>JAYYCN010000064.1:0-3050 GCA_036161795.1 Bacteroidota bacterium | reverse complement strand
ACTTAAAAAATATTGAAGATCCAACTCCAAATGCGTCTCCCAAAGAGGATACAATGTTTGATAATGAACAGGCTTCGGTAGTTGAGGAAAAGGATGAATTTCAAGAGGATAGTAAACCTACAGTGTCAGAAGAGGAATTTTCACAAGGGGTGAAAGACCGGGCAAAAGAAGTTCTAAACATGTTTTCATTTTCGAGACGATTTGAATTTGGTAATTTCCTCTTTGGAGGGGATATGCAGCTATTTTCTGTCTTTATCTGTGAGATGCTAACCGCTCACCCGGGTGAAGCCAGGGATGAAGTATACCAAAAGTGGTATGATAACAGAAACTGGTCTCGAAAGGAAGAATCAGCAGATGATTTAAAGCGTAATCTGCGTAAAATGATATAATGGCGGAGCATCTCTTTTGAGATGCAGGCCTTATTTCATGATAAACACCCTTTAGCCTTTACTTCCGTTGTATGCGTATTAGGCTGTTTGTTCCCATTTAGTTGGTTATTACTCATTTTCGTTTTTGTTACTAGTCTTCTGGTATCATTTCTTGTATCAACCGTCCGTCGTGAACTGCTGTTAGGCTGTGTTATGTTCAGCCTTAGCGGTGCGTATTACCAACAAATTCGTAGTGCCTATGAGAACCACAAACAAACTCTGACGAATAAGTCAAACCTGCTGTGTCATGGTTTATACATACGCGGTTTCCAAAATTAAAGGGTTCTGTATTATTGGGAAGTGCATTTTTTCTATTGCTTTTTTGGGGATCGCTGGAATCGCCCCAAACTTCCAGGATGAATCACCGGTTTCCACTGAAAAAAAAGGAACTGAACCGCATATACCGATATGCACAAAGCAGGAACACGGACACTTTGATATTGATGGTGAACCATTAGAATTTGGGTACCTTCGTATCCATGGAATGGGTTAAAATTGAAAAACAAGATCGCTTAGCCTACGTGGTGATGAACCGAATGGAAAAAAGAAATGCGCTGAATCCACAGCTCGTTTCAGATTTGACTGAGGCATTTGGTCAGTTAAATGCAGATGATTCCGTTAAGGTTATTGTGTTAAAATCACAAAAGGGCGCTTTTTCAGCGGGTGCAGATTTAGCTTACATTCAAGAACTATCTTCGTATACACACAAAGAAAATGTAGAAGACTCTACACGATTAAAAAACTTGTTTGAATTGATTTTTAACTCTCCGAAAGTTACCATTTCATTGGTTCAAGGACCGGCTCTGGCTGGTGGCTGTGGCTTGGCTAGTATCACGGACTTTTGTTTCGCAACGCCAGAATCATCCTTTGGATACACAGAAGCTCGTATTGGTTTTGTTCCGGCTTTAGTGATGGTGTATCTCCGTCAAAAAATGAATTTAAACCTCATGTCTGAATGGTTATTAACAGCCTCTGTGTTTGATGCGGCAAAAGCTCATCGCGATGGATTGGTGTACAAAGTGGTAGACTCCAAAGAAATCCATGATGTGGTTCTTGGATTTAGCCAAAAACTCATCAAAGAGGTTAGCGCTCAATCGGTTGCATTGACTAAGCAAATGATGCGTGAATTGCCATACGAAAGAGAGGAGGCATTGACTTATGCTGCAGAGCAAAACGTAACGGCACGTAATTCTTCCGATTGTAAAAAGGGAATTGCTGCATTTTTGAATAAAGAAAAATTGGCTTGGTGAGTATGAGATTGGTAGATACTCACTGTCATCTATATGCAGATGAATTCAAAGAAGATTTACTGGATACTATTGAACGAAGTATAGAAGCTGGAGTGGATAAGGTATTGCTCCCCAATATAAACCTAAGTAGTATTCCAGCGATGTTGACTCTACAAGATCGTTTTCCTGAAAATATGTTTCCCATGATGGGATTACACCCCTGTGATGTGAAAGAAGATTTTAAATCGGTACTGACACAGATGTATGAAAAGTTTCTTGAAAACAGAACCTTGTATTGCGGAATTGGGGAAATTGGTATGGATCTTCATTGGGATAAAACCACTGAAGCATGGCAAATTGAGGCATTGATTACTCAAGTAGAATGGGCTATTGAATACAACTTGCCCGTGTCTCTGCACACCAGGAATGCAACGCATAAAGTGATTGAACTTTTGAAACCATATAAGGGTAAGCTCACTGGTGTATTCCATTGTTTCACGGAGAGTGAGGAGTTGGCACAGGAAATAATAAAACTGGGTTTGTATTTGGGAATTGGGGGAGTATCTACCTTTAAAAAGGCAGGAGTTAAAGAGGTGGTGGCAAAAATTGGTTTGGATAGGGTGGTGCTGGAAACAGATAGCCCTTACTTAGCTCCTGTTCCAAAAAGAGGTAAGCGAAACGAGCCTGCTTACACCCGCTATATTGCGGAAAACCTTGCAACCATTTTGGATATGCCGTTGAATGAAGTGGCAAAAATTACCACAGCTAATGCCCAAAGTGTATTCCATCTAGTGGAAATGTGACATTAGTCACTTTTTTTCAAATTTGCAACATGAATCTTTGATTGATCGGTAGAATTTGTTCTTCAACCGAAGATTATTAGTTTTAGAAAAATATGAAAAAAGAAATACATCCTAACAATTGCAGTTGCTGTAATCATGACGAAGGATCAAACAAACCAAACAGAAGAGATTTTCTAAAAACAGCGGGAACCGCTGGCTTTGGTTTTGCTTTTGGATCTATTGCTGCGGGTAGTATCGCAGGTTGTGGAACTGATCCTAAAAAAATGGCGTCCTCTGGCGCCGTTCAAAAAGGTAAAGCACAACACATCTCCATTTTACAAACGGCTGATATCCACGGCCAATTACTGGAGCATGATGAGTTCTTTTGGGAAGATGGTAAGGCAGTATATAAGCGCCGAGGAGGTATGGCTACCTTAAAAACCATGCTGAATACCCTAAGAAATGAAAATCCAGGAAATACCATTCTTGTAGATGGTGGAGATTGTTTTCAAGGTAGTGGAGTTGCAGCTCTAACCGAGGGTCGTGCGTTGGTTCGTTTGATTAATAATATCGGTTATGACCTCATGTTGCCTGGGAACTGGGAAGTGGTA
>JAYYCN010000063.1:0-5762 GCA_036161795.1 Bacteroidota bacterium | reverse complement strand
CTTAGCATGTGGTCAACGTGTGTGAACCCAGAAACCGATAAATGACAACTACTACAATTGATACTACTATCCGCGGATAATAAATTCTCATAAAATAGTGAGCGACCCAACTCAAATCCTTCCTCTGTGGGTGGATTTTGTAGTGTATCATAGAATGTTGTTAAGCGATACGGATTAGTGATTGGCCGTGAAATTCGTACATAAAATGCAAAGGACAGTAAGGTGAACCCTATGATTAGAACTAGGTATGTAGGTGTAACTTTCATCGTGTTCCTATTTGCCAACAGTCCTTCCAAATATGGCTTAATTTTACGGCCTCCTTGCCGGGTCTCATGATTTTATGTTGTCTGGATAAATCAACAGCTTGAAAAAATGAGGTTAAATCAACTTCAATACACTCATTGTCCTTTGGGAAATTTAACGTTTTTAGGTGTTGGGTGCTTTCATGTTTTAAGAATCCCCCTAAGTGAAAAAATACGTCATTTTTTCTTTCGTTGGATGCCGGACTGTTACCCTCAATTTTTAAGTCAATATAGCCAGTCCTCCACTCCCAGTACATTCCTTTTATGGGATCCAGGTCTCCTTCCCAATTTGGTCGGGTTTGTAATATTGAATCAACTCCTAACTGAATGCTCAGCCGTTTGAAGCTGTGCTTACCAATAGGCAGGATAATGAAGGTATCCTTCATCGTATTTAAACGCATCAAACGTGGTCCATTCATCAAACTTTTAGATGATCCAAGTTTATCAATTCCACATACATCGCCCAGGTAAAATGCCCATTTTTTGAGCGTGATTGGATGCCCAATCGCATCCTGATAATCACCCCTTACTTTGATATTTAGCCAAAGAGTATCTTGGGTGAATCCCGCTTTTGTGATACATGCCAAATATAATAGAACGATTATTTTTGATTGAGCTTTCATGAATCTCAAGGCATAAATTAGAGCGTTTAGTTTAGAGCATTGCTCTTTATTTCATCTACAACCTCTGGGTTTAAAAGGGTAGAGGTATCACCGATTTTTTTAGATTCTCCTTCTGCAATTTTTCGGAGAATTCGACGCATGATTTTCCCGCTTCGTGTTTTGGGAAGTCCAGAGACCAATTGGATTTTATCTGGTTTAGCAATAGGCCCAATCAGTCTACTTACCGTTTGAAGAATATCTGCTTTGAGTAAATCGGGATTAGACATGTCTCCAGAAAATATAACATAGGCATAAATGCCTTGACCTTTCACATCGTGTGGGTAACCCACTATAGCACTTTCTACGACTCCTTCATGCATGTTTATTGCGTTTTCAACTTCTGCGGTGCCGATTCGATGTCCACTAACATTCAAAACGTCATCTACGCGGCCCGTAATTCGGTACATCCCTTCTGCATCTCTCAGGCAGCCATCTCCTGTGAAGTACTTACCTTTATATGCAGAGAAATAGGTATCGATACACCGTTGGTGATTGCCGTATGTTGTTCTAATCATCCCAGGCCAAGGTTTTGCAATACAAAGGTTTCCGCTCACATCCATTCCTTCAATAAGGTTTCCGTTTTCATCGACTAACTCGGGAGCTATCCCAGGTAATGGAAGGGTTGCATAGGTAGGTTTGGATGGGGTGACTCCAGCCAGATTCGATATCATGATTCCACCGGTTTCGGTTTGCCACCAGGTATCCACGATGGGTATTTTTTCTTTACCGATTTCTCTATCGTACCAATGCCAAGCTTCTGAGTTAATGGGTTCGCCAACGGTACCTAAAACCTTTAAGGTAGATAGGTCTTTGCCCTGAAGTGGTTCATTTCCAAATCCCATTAAACTTCTTATTGCCGTAGGCGCGGTATAGAGAATATCTACTTGGTGTTTATCTGTAATTTCCCAAAATCTTCCCGCATCTGGCCAGGTAGGTACGCCTTCGAACATGAGGGTGGTTGCACCCGCACTGAGGGGACCATAAACGATATAGGAATGACCCGTTATCCAGCCGATGTCAGCGGTACAGAAATGTACTTGACCCGGTTGATATTGAAAGACGTTGACAAATGTATAATTCGCCCATACCATATATCCTGCCGTAGTATGCACTACTCCTTTGGGTTTTCCCGTAGAGCCTGAGGTATAAAGGATGAACAACAAGTCTTCAGCATCCATGCTTTCAGCTGGGAAATAAGTATTTCCTGATGCTTTTACTTTTTCAACCTCGTCATTCCACCAAAGGTCACGGCCTTTGATCATACTCACCGGGGTTTGGATATGGTAGTATACGATCACCTTATTTACCGTATTACAACTAACCAATGCGTCATCAATAACCGATTTTAAAGGAATGGTTTTGGCTCCGCGATTTGCTCCATCACAGGTAATGACACAATTAGCTTGGGCGTCTTGAATGCGATCTGAAATACTCTGAGCACTGAATCCTCCAAAAATAACAGAATGCACCGCTCCAAGTCTGGCACAGGCCAAAACAGCGATGGCAAGTTCTGGTATCATCCCCATGTATATACACACGCGATCTCCTTTTTTTACCCCGTTATTCTTCAAAACCCAGGCGAATTCCATCACGCGTTGATGCAACTCAGCATAGCTGATTTTCTGAACTTCTTTGCTCGGGTCGTTTGGCTCAAAAAGGATAGCCGTTTGATTAGCCTTATCCGCGAGATGCCGGTCCAGGCAATTTTCTGTGATGTTTAATTGTGCCCCTTCAAACCATTTGGTATCCGCACCTATGAAATCACTTTGAATGACCTTATCCCATTTTTTCTTCCATGTAAAATTTTCCGCGATCTCCCCCCAAAAGCCAGAGGGATCTTCCAAACTTCGTTTATATTCTTGTTGATAATGATCTAGGTTTTTGATTTGATAGGGGAAATTCATAATCGTAATTTATAGAGGAAGGTTGTTTCCTGCTAATTTTTTACTCCTTTTTGATACCATCAGGAGGTTTTGGATAAATCGTAATAAAGTTTTTTAATAATGCCATCAGCCAAACCAATCTTTGGAACAAAGATTTCATCCAGTCCTCCCCACTTAAGGGCGCTTAGGTAAATTTGCATAGCAGGTACAATAACAGCCGCTCGATCTTCTCTTAGGTTATAACGTTTCATCCGTTTAGAAACCGAGATTGGTTCGAGCTCTTTGTGAATGAATTTCAGGAAATGTGCGGGTATGGCCTTTCCTTCCTTGGTTTTGGACAGCGAGAATACTTTATTAATATTTCCCCCCGATCCGATGACTTGAATACCTTTGATGGGTTTAATTTTGCTTTTCATGAATGATTTGAAACGCTCCCATTCTTCATCGGGGATGGGGCCATTGATCATTCGGATGGTTCCTACGTTGAATGACTCCTTTTCGACTACTTCATTTTTAACATAAAGGGTCATTTCAGTACTTCCTCCCCCTACATCTACAAAAAGTTGCTTTTCCCCGGAAACGAGATTGGCGCTCATGTGGTTTTCATTTAATATTTCAGCTTCCTCTATTCCAGAGATGATTTCAATATCCATCCCCATTTCTTTTTTCACCTTTTTCAAAACGTCTTTTCCATTGCTCGCATCTCTCATCGCGCTGGTAGCACAAGCCCGGTAATGATTAACCTCATACACTTTCATTAGGTCTCGGAAGATAGCCATGGTTTGAATAAACATGTCTGTTTTCTCTTTGCTTATGGTTCCTTTTTTGAATACATCAAATCCTAGTTTTAAGGGAATTCTCAGTAGGTTTAGCTTGGTGAATGATGTCTCATTATTACGCTTATTAACCTTGTTGATTAATATTCGTGCGGCGTTGGAGCCTATATCGATTGCTGCAATAATCACAATTAGCGAATGTACGAAGCAAGTTGTACTCACAAAATACGATTAAGTGCGAAGGAATAAGTTGTTTAAAAGTTAGAATGACATTCTTTTCAAGTTGATAGCTAGACTATTGTACATTTGTTTTGGTTTGTTCAAATCTGTTGGCTCTATCACGCGATCCAAAAGAGTTGCTCCGATCATTTCGGATCTCTCCTCAGGCTTTTACGTTTTTTTATTAGCTCTTCCTTTGAGTTTAGGTATTGCTGAGGCTAGTGGCTTTCCTGCAATTATGGGATTGGTAACTGCAACTATAGGGGGACTACTGGTCTCTTGGTTTATGGGAGCCAAGTTTACCATAAAAGGCCCAGCAGCCGGTTTGATCGTCATTGTATTGGGTTCGGTGAATGAGATGGGTGGTGAAAATCATATGCTTGGATGGCAATGGACCCTAGGTGCCATTTTTATATCGGGTTTGGTTCAAGTGATCTTTGGACTGTTGAAATGGGGTGATTACGTAAATAAAATACCCCCTAGTGCTATACAGGGTATGCTTGCCGCCATTGGAGTGGTGATACTGAGTAAGCAGCTGTATATTTTATTGGGAATCCCTGCTTTTGATGAACGTGGACATCATTTATCTAAGCCGATTGACTTAATCCAAAATCTGTGGTACGGATTGCATCATGTATCACTTTGGGTCTCTCTTATCGGGTTTTTCAGTATTTTATTGGTGTGGGTTTGGTCTAAAGTGAGTATCCCGATACTGAAGGCTATTCCTAGTCCTCTGATGGTCATGGCTATTGGGATACCTGCTGCGCATTATTTGCAGCTTGAAGATAAGTACCTACTGAAGTTTAGTGACTCCAGTAATTTTTGGCCATTGCCGATTTCTTTTGGGGGATTGGCAAAGCCCTGGGTATTTATCAAATACGTGTTCTTATTCGCCATCATCGGTTCCCTGGAGAGCTTATTAACCGTAAGCGCGATGGATCGAATGACCAAGGGTAAAGATTCCGATAAGAATATGGATCTATGGGCGGTGGGAATCGGTAATATGGTGTCGTCTGTATTTGGTGGGTTGCCCATGATTTCTGAAGTGGCGCGTAGTACAGCGAATATTCACAATGGAGCGCGTTCACATCGTTCCAATGCTTTTCACGGTTTATTCATACTCGTATTCCTCTTGTTTAGTGGATTTTTCAATCATGTTATTCCGTTGACCGCGCTAGCAGCTATGTTGGTGATGGTAGGAGTAAAGTTGGCAAGTCCCAAAGTGCTAATAGAACTCAAGAAAATTGGAACGGAGCAGTTGTGGGGATTTTTTGTGACCCTTATTGCCTCTCTCGCATTGGATTTGTTGTGGGGTTTAGCGCTTGGTAGTTTGGCGAAAATCTTAGCGGAGAAAGTGATTCAGAAATCCGCTGCCAATAGAAACTAGTCGTATTTCTTGCTTTTAAGATAATTGTAAATCTCTAACTGCGAACGAAACACTTTTTCCTTCTCCCCCCGTTTTACATACTTATTGCGCTGCTGATTATCTAATATCCGAGCCTTTACGTTTTCTTTTAATTGTATTTGTAGGATATCCTTCAATTCTTTCCCAAAGGTTTTGGAGTAAATAGGGCAGGCTACTTCTACGCGGTGGTCTAAATTACGCACCATCCAATCAGCTGAAGAAATGTAGACATTAGGTTCTTTCTCTTGGGAAAAAACAAATACTCGAGCGTGTTCAAGGTATTGATCAACAATGCTGATACCACTAAACATGGCTTTCAATCTTTTTTGGTTTCGGCTAGCTGTGCATATTCCCCGATTGATCAGATTAACTCTCACATCATTTTCCGCCGCTTGATAGAGTTTGTCAATCATGTGTTTGTCTACCAAATTATTGAGTTTGACCAGAATCTGTTTTGAATTGTTTTTTGATTGGATTTCATCTTCGATTTTCTTAATGAAAAAATCTCGCATATT
>JAYYCN010000062.1:0-9697 GCA_036161795.1 Bacteroidota bacterium | reverse complement strand
CGGCCACCTCATGGGTCAATACTTTTCCATTGTTCTCCTTTCAATTATTGTAGCCCATTTAGTTTACTTATGGCGAATGGATAAAGTGTCGTTCAAATTCGGTTTGAGAGCGCATATATACCTCACATTACCTATGCAGATATTGCAAATAAACGCCAGGGACTTGGCTGGACATTATGATTTCATGATTCCTCTTTTTTTAATGGTATTGGTGTGGTCCTCTGACTCGTGGGCATACGTATCCGGCAAGCTACTAGGAAAGCATAAGTTAGCTCCGTCTATTTCCCCAGGAAAAACCTGGGAAGGACTTATAGGAGGTAGTATTCTTACGGCAGTAACTGCGTATTACTTTTCTTACTTTTTTCTATCGCAACCAAGCCCAGATGGCGAGAGGTTGTGGTTCCATGAAACTTGGACACCCGTATATTCCATTTCCTTAGGTTTGTTGGTAGCGGTGTTTGGCACCATAGGTGATTTATTTGCCAGTTCCTTAAAACGAGAGGCAGGAGTAAAAGATAGCGGAAACCTGATTCCAGGACACGGAGGAATTTTAGACCGTTTTGACGCCTTTATCTTTGCAATTTTTGTAATGAATCTCCTAGGATAAATCCCATAATCAAATCATTGGTCGTTTTTTTGCCATTTGCGTGGCGTTGCATCCCAAATAAAGTATTTTTGTCTTCCACAATTATGAGTACCGATACTTCATACATCCACAATGCAGATCCAGCGGCCTTGGATCAACTATACCAACAGTATCAAAAAGATAGAGAAAGTGTAGATTTTGGTTGGCAAAAATTCTTTGAAGGATTTGATTTAGGCACGGAAAAGTATCAAGCTGGAGGCGCCGTAAGCAAAGATGCCATTAATGAAATCATGGTACTCAATCTCATACAAGGTTACCGTCAGCGTGGACATTTATTTAGTAAAACCAATCCAATTCGCCAGAGAAGAAGCTATACACCGAAATTGGATATTGAGGAATTTGGACTCAGCAAGGAAGATTTAGGTAAAAAATTCAATGCCGGTGTGGAATTGGGAATGGGACAGGCCACACTCGAAGACATCATCACCAAACTCAAAAAAACGTATTGTGGAAGTATCGGATGTGAATTCAGCTACATCCGTGATCCCAAAAGAAGACATTGGCTACAAGATCGTTTTGAGCAAACTGAAAACACCCCTCAGTTGAGCACAAACGAAAAAAGACATTTCCTTGAGAAAATAAATCAAGCAACCGTCTTTGAAAATTTCCTTCACAAAAAGTATATCGGTCAAAAGCGTTTCTCACTAGAGGGTTTGGAGGCATTAATACCAGCATTAGATGCTGTTATTCAGTATGGTGCAGAACTTGATGTAGAAGAATTCGTTATCGGTATGGCTCACAGAGGAAGACTTAATGTGCTAGCCAATATCTTTAATAAGACCTACAGCGAGATATTCTCGGAATTTGAAGGAAACGTATTTCAGGGAGGTGATTTTGATGATTTCGAAGGTGACGTCAAATACCACCTTGGGTTTAGCACGGATGTGGTTACGGCAACCGATAAAACCGTACACCTTCGATTAGCCGATAACCCAAGCCATCTAGAAGCGGTAAATCCAGTGGTTAAGGGTTTGGTACGTGCAAAATTGGATAACAAATACAATGGTGACGAAGACAAAATCTGTCCTATTTTAATTCATGGAGACGCAGCGATTGCTGGTCAAGGTATCATATACGAAGTAGTACAGATGAGTGGGTTGGATGCCTACTATGTTGGCGGAACCATGCACATCGTAACGAACAATCAAATTGGCTTTACTACCAACTATTTAGAAGGTAGAACATCTACTTACTGCACGGATGTTGCGAAAGTAACCCTCTGTCCTGTTCTACATGTTAACGCAGATGATATTGAAGCTGTTGTTCATGCTGTTAAATTGGCCATGGCCTATCGTAACGAGTTCAACTCTGACATCTTCATTGATTTATTAGGATACCGTAAATACGGCCATAATGAGGGAGACGAGCCCCGTTTTACTCAACCGGATATGTATAAACTAATCGATAAGCATCCAAACCCAAGAGAGGTTTATAAGGACTTATTGACGCAAAGAGGTGATATCGATGCTGAAATTGCAAAAGAGATGGAGGTAAAATTCAAATCTCTACTTCAGGAAAAATTCGAATTAGCCAAGGTTGAGTTTAAACCAGAAAAACCCAATATTGTCAATACTTGGGAGGGATATAAACACGCAAGTGAGAAGACAGTACAAACAAAAGCTAAAACAGCTGTTAACGCCAAGGATGTCAAACTAGTTGGAGAAAAAATCACCCACATTCCCGAAAAGCATTTACCCATTAAGAAAGTTCAAAACTTGTTTAAGGACCGTCAAAAGATGATGGAAACCGGTACTATAGATTGGGCTATGGGTGAATTATTGGCATACGGCACCTTACTTAACGAAGGGCATAATGTACGAATCGTAGGCCAAGACGTAGAACGAGGAACGTTTAGTCACCGTCATGCTGTGGTTAAAGAGCAAGAGGGCAAGACCAAATATTCTCCCCTTCAGCATATATCGGATACACAAGGAAAATTCTTTATTTATAACTCATTATTGAGCGAATACGCTGCATTGGGTTACGAATACGGATATAGTAGTACTACACCAAACGACCTAACCATCTGGGAAGCACAGTTTGGCGACTTTTCAAATGGAGCTCAAATCATCATTGATCAATTTATCTCTTCAGCAGAGACAAAATGGAAAAAGTTCAGTGGTTTGACCATGTTATTACCCCATGGGTATGAAGGACAAGGCCCAGAGCATTCATCAGCTAGACCTGAGAGATTCTTGCAACTTTGTGCAGGTGCAAATATGCAGGTATTGAATTGCACAACTCCTGCAAATTTATTCCATGCTTTAAGAAGACAATTGAAGCGTAATTATACCATGCCTCTCATTATCATGACACCCAAAAGTCTTTTGCGTCATCCTAAGTGTGTTAGCACATTAACCGACTTGAGTAAAGGAGATTTCCAAGAAGTAATTCTAGATGATAACGTGGGTAAAAAGGTTCGTAAAGTTTTATTCTGTTCAGGTAAAATCTATTATGATTTACTCCAAGAAAAGGAAAACAACAATCATGATGATGTAGCGGTAATCCGAATTGAACAACTATACCCCTTACCTGAGTGGATTCTTTCCACAGTATACAAACAATATAAAGGAGCAGATTTCGCTTGGGTTCAGGAAGAACCGATGAATCAAGGCGCATGGTTACACTTGCAACGTTATGAAATCCCTGTAAGTCTAAAATACTACGGAAGACGAAGTTCAGCTAGTCCTGCTACAGGCTTTAAGAAAGTACACGACAAGGAACAAAACAAAATTGTTCTAGCCGCATTCTCTTAAGTAGCTAACATTATTTATTTCTTTGTAAATAAGGCCACGTTTTCAACGTGATGCGTATGTGGAAACATATCAACAGGTTGAATTTTGGTTAATTGGTATCCCTCAGATAGTAGTTGTGCATCCCGTGCTTGTGTAGCTGGGTTACAACTCACATAGACGATTTTCTGTGCACCAGATTCCAAAATCCTTTGAATCACATCTTGATGCATTCCCTCACGTGGAGGATCCGTAATAATGACATCGGGTAGGCCATGTTTGTCAAATAACTCTTGCGTAAACACTTCTTTCATGTCACCAGCGTAAAATGCGGTATGGCTAACATTATTCCATTCTGCGTTCACCTTTGCATCCTCTATGGCAGCATCTACATATTCTACGCCCACTACAAACCGAGCTTTATCTGCAACATACAATGCAATGCTTCCCGTACCTGTGTATAAATCATATACCAACTCATCTCCACTTAACCCCGCAAAATCTTTGGTTATATTATATAAGTTTTTTGCTTGTTTGGTATTGGTTTGAAAAAAACTCAGAGGCTGAATTTTATACTTAAGAGTTCCCAACTCTTCTGTTAGATAAGGTTCTCCTGAGAAGTGCACCACTTCACATCCCTGCATCGAATCGTTCATTTTCTCATTCACGATGTATCCCAAGGAATGTATATGAGAAAATGTGTCCTTCACATAATTCATAAGCGGTTCAATGATAGATTGATTGTTTTGATAAAAAGCTACCACCACCATCCATTCGTTTTTTGAATTACAGCGAAACATAATATTTCGCATCATTCCCTCATGCTTTTGAATGTTATGAAAACTAATCTGGTGTTGAATACAATATGCTTTTACGCCTCGTTGAATATCATTTACATAATCAGGCATCAAATAACATTTCTCAACGTCCAACACTTGACTAAACTGACCAGGTACATGAAACCCAAGCGCGCTCGGTTTAAGCATGCCCTTATCACGCTCTTTATCGAAGTCTACCAACCAAGCTTTCTCACTGAAAGTGAGTTCAAGCTTGTTTCGGTAAGCAGTAGTTTCTTCACTACCCAGGATAGGATGAATCTCAAAATCTGATATCCCTCCAATTCTATTTAATGCATCTACTACCTGCTGTTGCTTATGGGCCAATTGATGCTCGTATGGCAAATGCTGCCACTTACAACCACCGCAATGAGTAAAATGCGGACAAAATGGGTCAATTCGGTCCGCTGATTTCTTTTGAAATCGCATGATTTGTCCTTCCTGGAAATTCTTTTTCTTTTTTGTGACTTTTACGTCTACAACATCACCAGGTGCTGCGTATTTTACAAATACGACTTGATTATCATTTCTACCTATGGCGTGCCCCTCAGCACCTATCGCTGTAATTTCTAATCCATCGAGAAAAGAAACGCGACGTTTGTGTCTGCCCATAGGGCGAAATTACGATTTCTTTACCTTCACTGCTTGCGCAGATTTCAGTAATCCTAAAAAGTCATCTGGACCTAAAAACCCTGGCTGAACAAAACGCTGTTCTTCCTTTGTTGGGTGCAGCCAGAAAATCGTTGTTGGATAACCGGTTACTTTACCGTGTCCTAAATATTGAAGCAATTCTGAGGAACGCATGGTTTTGTCTGCAAACTTATATTCCTTTTCTACTTCGGGATTCAACTTGACACACACAAAATTCTCATTTAGATATTCAATAACGGAGGCCTGTGTATAGGTTTTCTTATCCATAACCTTACACCACCCACACCAATCCGTGTAAGCATCAATCAAAATGATTTTATCCTCTTTTACGGCCTTATCATATCCTTCATCAAAAGAATACCAAACCAATCCAGTCTCTTCTTCCGTTGATTGATTCACTGCAGGAGTCACTGGATTTGGTGAAGCGATTATACTTCCAACAGCTAACAGTGACGCCAACATTACATATCTCAATTTATTCATATTTATTATTTTTAATTCTTAGGACAAAAGTCATGCCTTAAATTTTGTTTTAAAACTAATATCAAGGGCTTTGACACTATGTGTAAGTGCTCCAATGCTTATAAAGTTAACGCCTGTTTCGGCATAATCTTTTAAGGTATCAACGGTAATCCCACCTGATGCCTCTGTTTCAGCACGGCCTGAAACGAGCGCTACGGCCTCTTTACATGTGTTTGGTGAGAAATTATCAAACATAATCCGATCTACGTTATTGTCTATCGCTTCCTTTACCTCATCGAGGTTTCTCGTTTCCACCTCAATTTTAAGGTCTAAGTTATTCTTTCTTAAATATTCTTTTGTATTTTTAACCGCAGTGGTGATTCCGCCTGCAGAATCGACATGGTTATCCTTCAGCATAATCATGTCGAAGAGTCCAGTTCTATGATTGGCTCCCCCACCCCTGGTAACCGCCCACTTCTCAAGTAAGCGCAAGCCTGGAGTCGTTTTACGTGTGTCTAATAATATGACTCCCGTGTGCTTTACCTGCTGAACCAAGTCATGTGTTTGGGTTGCCACACCAGATAAACGCTGCATGAGGTTCAACATTAAACGTTCAACCACCAATAGAGAATGAACGGGCCCTGCTGCCGTGGCCAATATGGTTCCATTCCTAAGGAACTCTCCGTCTTTGATTTCAGGAGAGAAAATTACCTGTTTATCAACATGAGCAAATAGCGCTTTTGCTAATTCTAAACCAGCTATAACCCCGTCTTCTTTTAGAATTAACTTTGAGGATCCGTTTGTCCCAAGAGGAATCGACGCCAACGAAGAATGATCACCACTACCTACATCTTCCTTTAACCAAAGGTCAAAGTAACTTAACCATTCTCCGTTGTTGAAATTCATTTTCTACGGCTTTACAATGGTTTTTGCCGAGGTTGCTCCGTCTGTTGAACGAATCAACAATAAGTAATTTCCAGCCGTCCAATTATTAGTTGAAATATTCGCGGAAATACTATTTGTGCGACCCTCATAAATGGTACGCTCAAAAAAGTCAATCACAAAAATCTCTACTTCCCTTCCGTCGAAACCACTTAAGTCTAGCTGGAGATTATTTACGGTTGGATTTGGAAATGCGTTTACCATAACTTCCTCTGTTGGCTTGATATTATTTTGTCCTTGAGCACATGCGTTTGCGTCGTACTTCATCATTGCAAAATCGATTTTACAAGCCCAGCTTGGGTTATCTATAAAAGGATTTCGATTGCCTTGAACAGAAGTTTGAGCAATGTACTCGTGACGTGCAATTTCCCAATTATTTGGGGGATATTGTTTGTTCCATTTTTTTAGAATTTCCTGGAATTGTAATTCGTTGATGAACTGGTTTGAAGTTGGTAAAGTGAAAGGGAAATCAGAGGTATGATAGGCTGCGCAAGCATAAAAATTAGCTCTCGCTGCAATTCCCTTTGCAAAATCACGCGGCTCATACACGAACGTACCATCTGAATTCTTACCAAAAATCCCACCTTCAAAAGTGGAAGAAATGGAGTTAGGGTCTACCTCCCCCAATGGGTAATTACTTCTAACGGCATTTACCTTTGACTGATGAACTGTAAATAGGAAATGCAAATCGCTATAGTTAGGCTCATTATCACTTACTTTGGTCATGTATGACTGAGGGTAACAATGTTCTCTAGACATCACTGAATGTCCAAATGGTGGTTCAAATATGTACTTATACCCTGAGTAAAAACCATCCACAACGGCTTTACCGTCGGTGGTATCTCGCTGCTCAAAGTTGTTCACTACATAAGAGCTATAGTTGCTGTAATAAATTCTGGTATGAGGATTGATCAAGGTATATAAATCCTTCACAAAATCGGTTGATGAAGTATCAATGCTAGAATAGTAATCTGCAGGATCTAAACCAGGAGTGATTACGTTACTTGTAGCAGGAGATGTAACCAAATAGTTGGTGTATTCTCCAAACCCATTGAATGCGAATACGCGAACTTGATAAGAAGTGTTCGCAACTATGTTATCTATATCCACTGCTCCATTCACAGCACCACTGTGTAACACACGCGAGGTACCGATATACACACCTCTTTCATATGTTACGCCGTCTACTGGTACGTCGGTTGCGCTTCCATTGGAGACTAGAACCAAATATCCTTCCGCTCCAGAATTGCTAAATGCAGCGGATAACCTAAACGCTTTTGCATCTACTTGCAAGTCATTGGGCTGAGCCGTTGGTTCCGATGCTTTACTACCTCTTATGGTGCTAAAATCTAACACGTATTTAGATAAGTCCGGATCATTTGATGCAACACTCATGGTAGCAGCATACGTTCCGTTATTCTTATTGATTAGCTCTATTTCGATATCTTTTGATTGTTGGAACTCAATCGAAACCGGTGTTTGTGTGAGCACTTTAAATTCGCTCGCCTGATTACCACTTAGGGAGATATCCGAAATATTCAGCGCATTCTTCGTAGAATTATTGAACACCCGAAATTTAATCAAGGTATCGTTTCCTGTTTTTACAGATCCTTCAGAGCTCATCAACTCACTAGCGTAATACAGTTTTATCTCAGGATTTTCAGTGGCACCTTTGGGGCGAATGGTTACGTCATCGATTGCCAAATTAAATCCTGAAACTTTCTGCTTGTAGTAGATTCTAAAATATCGAGCATCAGAACTTACACGAACCAAATACTGAGTGGTATTACCGGGGATATCGTTATTAAACGATTTCAGCGTTTTCCAAGATGTTCCATCCACGCTTTCGTCAACAGTAACTTCGCCTTCCCAACTCGCAGCTCCAGAACCCATAGTTCCAGCAACCCAAAATGTAATTGAATCCGCTTTACCACTCCAATGAGCTTGCAAATATTCGGTGGTGTAATCCAATCTTAAAGCATAAGGTGAGCTATGAACCAATTTACTCAAAGAGTACGTTGTTTTGGATGTTGCAGGACCTTGATCGGCACTAAATCCTGTGGGCACATCCGTACCGTCCATATCCCAAAACATGGGAAGGGTACCTTGCCCTTGAAGGACTTGATTTGTTGAAAAAAGTGCAACTAAAATGTATATTAATTTTTTCATTATTTGCAATTAAAATGAGACCCTTAATCCTGTGGTAAAACGTAATCCTTGACTCACAAAAACCTCCATGTTTCTTGGGTCAAATACAAAACCAGCAGCACCTGGGTCATTGATGTCGCTATTCGTGCTTCTGTGTTGAGCGTCAGAGATGTAAAAGTTATTGGTGAGATTGTTTACCATACCATAAATACGCACACGTAATTTGTTCTTCAACTTAAATGAATATCCTCCCGTAAGATTCATGTACCAATAATTAGGAATTTGAAATGATTCCTTTCCTTTCATATCCCCTCTCAATGCTATCGGCTCAAAATCCGCGAATTGTTTACCAAAATGAACGTATTGAAGAGAAACATAAGCTCCAGGTATTAAGGTGGGTTCCCAACGGATTAACCCAGCTACTTGATTTTGGGCTGCATCACCAACGTGTACGCCTGTAGCATCAAAATCAAACGTTCCAACTGAATCTCCGAACTCATTTCTAACCAAAGCAGTACTACCCGATTGCCATATCCATTCTCCAATATGAATGGATGCTTCGATGGTTATACCGTTACCCGCTTTAAATGCTGATTGTACTTCAAAACCCATGTGTCTTGCTTGCAAACCATTGATATTGTAGGTTAGGGTATTATCATCTGCATCCCTGAAGGTTGGTCTAAAATCAACTGGGCGATTCCTCCAATCGGTGTAATATAAATTCAGTGTGGTCGAAAACCGTCTGCTTTTGTATTTAGCACCTCCTTCGATGGCATAAACCATTTCGTTTTCGGCATCCTGAACAATATCGTTACGCAAATCAAAAACGTTGCTAAATCGCACCGGTCGATTCAAAATGCCAACGTTAGCAAAGGCATTGAATTTGCGTGTGAAATTATAGTTCAATCCCGTTTTTGCTGTGTACCCTGTAAACGTTAAAGAAGGTGTTTTACCTGGGTTTTCGTTAGAGTCAATACGGAAATAATCAATACGTTGATAACGGGTTTGACTTGTACTAACGTTTACGAAGGTTGTCAATTGGTTTTTTGAGTATTCAGCTTCAAAGAAACCGCCATACCAATCAACTACACCATCATTATGGTAAAAGAATTTATCACCTTTACGATACATGTGATTATTGTCCTTAAGCGGATTTTTTTCTGATGCGTCAGGGATAAAATATTCGCCACCAAGCAAATCATAAACCTCGCGCCAATGTTGCCCAACATAAGACCTTAAGTCAATTCCACCCGTTAAAGACCAAAATCGTGAAGGTTTAT
>JAYYCN010000061.1:0-4290 GCA_036161795.1 Bacteroidota bacterium | reverse complement strand
GGTCCTCAAAAAGATTCAACAAAATCAATTAAAAAAAGACCTTACGGAATGGTTGTCATCTGATCACCCAGACCCTATGCAAGGGTGGGTACTAGCGAGTAGAATCCAATATCCTAATTTTGATATGGGTTTAGTCAAAGCCCACCTCAGTAGACTCAAGATTGACGCCTGGGTTAAGCTCTCTGGAATTCTAAACCCCATCGATAAGGTCAAGACCTTAAATCATGTGTTTTTTGAGGTGTATGGTTTTCAGGGTAATAGTGATAATTACCATTCTCCCGATAACTCTATCATTACACGTGTTTTAGAAACTAAAAAGGGAAATCCTATCTCACTTTCGATATTGTATATGTTTGTAGCACAGGAGCTCGGAATGCCTGTTTTTGGGGTTAACTTACCTCAACATTTTGTGTTGGGTTATTGTAAGCTACATAATGAATCTCAATTTGTCGAAAATCTTAAACATGAAGATTTGAAATTGGATCGTATTGAACGTGTAATGTTCTACATTAATCCTTTTTCAAAAGGTCAGGTATTCACCGAAGAGAGTGTCGACTCGTTTTTAAAAGTAATAGGGGTTGAACCAAAATCGAGCTTTTACGACCCTTGCGAGAGCCTTGAGATTTTTAAGCGTATTCTTCGAAATATGCACTTCGCTTATTCAGAACAGCAAAACCTTGAAAAACAAAAAGAGGTGGAAGAAATTATGCGCTTCATAGGCCAGACGCGAGAGGAGGAATAACTACAACTACTTGGTACGATACAATAAATTAGCGAAATTCGCGATATAATCATTATGGCAGAGAATCCAATCCTCGTTCCCAAAATGGGAGAAAGTATTAGTGAAGCAACGGTTATTCGTTGGTTGAAGAATATTGGTGAGCGTGTTGAAAAAGATGAACCAATTGTGGAAATTGCTACGGACAAGGTTGATAACGAAATTCCAAGTCCTTCGGAAGGGGTTCTTACACAGCAATTATTCCAAGATGGTGATGTTGTGAGAGTGGGAGAAGCCATAGCCATGATAGATGGTAACGGGGAAACGGTTGCTGAAGCCCTAAATACTTCGGCAAGCAAAGAATCAACATCGCAAAGTCCCGTTGAAGAGATTGAAAATCAAATCTCAGAAGCTGCTGAATTAGCAAAGCCGTTTGCGAATAATTCTGTTTCGAAACCGGGAAATTCAAATCGCTTTTACTCCCCATTGGTGATGAGCATAGCTTCGCAAGAAGGAATTTCATCAAATGAACTAGAAACTATCACAGGAACTGGTTTAGAGGGTCGTGTGACCAAAGCCGATATCCTCACGTACATAAAGAATAGAGGTAATGCAGTTCTACCAAAATCCGAAACTAGTGAATCAGTGACGAGTAAGGCTTCATTTATACCCGAAAAATCCATGGTTGTTTCAGAAAAGCCCGCAATAGCTGTAGGTCAGGGTGATGAGATCATCCAAATGGATCGTGTTCGTAAAATGATTGCTGATCACATGGTAATGAGCATGCAGACCAGTCCCCATGTGACAAGTTTTGTTGAAGCAGATGTGACCAACTTGGTTAATTGGAGGAATAAGATTAAGAAAGGATTTAAAGAGCGAGAAGGTCAGAACTTGACCTTTACACCGATATTTATTTGGGCTTTAGCTAAAACCATTAAAGAGTTTCCAATGATCAACGTTTCCGTGGATGATGATAAAATCATTAAAAAACGCTCTATCAATATTGGAATGGCAGTTGCACAGAAAAACGGGAACCTCATTGTTCCGGTGATTAGACAGGCAGATAGCATGAATCTATTGGGCTTGACTCGTGGAGTGAATGATTTAGCCCTTCGTGCTCGAGAGAATAAGTTATCCCCTGATGAAATTCAAGGTGGTACCTATACGTTAACGAATGTTGGTTCATTTGGAAATATCGCAGGCACCCCAGTTATCAATCAGCCTCAAGTGGCAATTATGGCGGTTGGTACCATTACAAAGAAGCCTTCTGTACTTGAAACAGAGCAAGGTGATGTTATTGCCATTCGACACAAAATGATTCTTTCTCATAGCTATGACCACCGTGTGGTAGACGGTGCATTGGGCGGAATGTTCGTGAAGAGGGTAGCAGAGCACTTGGAGAATTGGGATATGAATACCGTAGTATAAATATTCAAACGAACGGGTATGGAAATTAAACTCACCCGCTTCGTAGGTCTGTTTTTGGTTTTGTTATCGTTTAATGCAACTCTTATTATTGCAGATGAAGTTTTAAGTCCGATTGTCCGACTTTATTTCATTACTAATAGTGAGCAAAGTGTTTCTCTTGATCAAGGATTTAAGGTAAATAAACACCTTGATTTTGCATTGTTATTAATTGATACCTTGGGCGAGAATACAGAAAATAATGTGTTGCTCGTAGAGGTTGATGAAAGTACCTATTACCGCGCAAAAGAAGGTGATAAAGCCTTTGTTTATATAACACCAATATTTAAGAATAATAGATTTTGTTTAGATGAGAATCACCCAGTACTGACTAATGTAAATCCATATGTTTACGAGTATCCACGTGAGTTAAGCCATTTTGGACTACCCATCTTTGTATTGATTCTCGCTATTTGGACTTATAAATTGAAAACCTTCGAGTTTAAGTTTGCTTTCTTTGTATTTACTTCTATTTTCTCAATAATTCAACAATGGTTTTTCAGATAAAAAAAGTCTACTCGAGCCCATTGTCAAAGTGTTATTTTGTTCTGGTAACCGCTTTTGTTTTATGGCATTTATTGAATCCTAAAGAGCTACTAGATACCACCGAATACACGCAATATGGCTCATTCTTTTTTGGGGAAGATTCGACCTTTATCTCTTTTGATGGTTATTGGATGGGATTCGCTAGAAGAACACCTATGTACCCTTTGATTCTATGGCTTACGAATAAATACGTGCTCATTTTCCTTCAATGGTGTACCTCAATTACATTGCCAGCCCTGATTTATCATTTCTTAGCTTTGGATAATGAGAGTCGACAAGGCAAACATTGGTTTTGGATAATTTGCGGGATTTTTCCACTTCAATATTTCTACACAGGATTCTACATGCCTGAAATTTGGGCCGAGCTTGGTGTAGCTTTTTGGTTGTTAGCATTAAAAAATAGGCGGTTTGGGATCGCAGGAATGGCATCCGCTTTTCTAATTCTATTAAAACCCATTTTTATATTTGTGACCCTTTTGAATTTTGCTGTCTCGATGGTGCATTACCTGAAAGAACGGCAGTTTGTTCAACCTAGTATTTCATGGATATTACCAATATTAGCAGTGACGCTTTTGTTATTTTGGAATCATTCCAATGGATATTCTGGGATTTCATCTGTTGGTACCACAAATGCCTATGACTACAATAGATACATGCTCATCAATGAAGAGAAAGGGGGTGCATACGCAGAT
Organism: Bacteroidota bacterium; assembly: GCA_036161795.1. Taxonomy (GTDB): domain Bacteria; phylum Bacteroidota; class Bacteroidia; order NS11-12g; family UBA955; genus VMCP01. The sequence continues at coordinate 870 of JAYYCN010000061.1, read as the reverse complement.
TCACTATATAGCGTCGAGGCCCGTTCATTAGCGAGTATGTCAAACCGTGATATGGCCAAAGGTGAATGGATGATGAACGCATTTTATCGCTCGGTGTTTGATTACCCACTTACTTATGCTTGGGTTCACATAAAAGGAATGCTTCGGATGTTTATTGACCCTGGCAGGTACGATGCGATGGTATTCTTCAATTGGATAGAGACCAACGGTTTATTGCATGTCAAATCAACTAATAAACAAGGGAGTATTCCACTCTTTCAATGGTTTTATATTGGATTTTTTGCGTTGTTATCCTTCCTACGACTCGGCCTGTTTTGGCTTGGTGTAAGAGTTTTGGATTTCAAAAAAGATTGGGTCTGGGCTTCGTGCTTTTTTATCTTGGGATATACGGCCCTAATTGGTCCGGTGGGAACTGCTCGTTATTTGGTTCCATTGTTTCCAATAATTTGGGTGTTTGCATGGTACGGTTGTAAAAGGATATTGAATGAAAATTCTACTTCTGAGTGATAATCATGGCTTTGTAGATGAGGGGCTTCTTAAACGTGTTAATTGGGCAGACGAAGTCTGGCATGCAGGAGATTGGTTAAACCTTGAACTTCATCAAAAAATCACAGAAAAAGGAGTTGTAATAAGAGCCGTATTTGGGAATGTTGATGGGGTAGATGTTCGTCAGTTTTATCCAGAATATTTATCATTTGAAGTTGACGGCCTGCGGGTTTTTATGACCCATATTGGAGGGAAACCGTATAAATATCCCGAAAAATGGATGACAATGGCCATGACATATAAACCACATCTTTACATATGCGGTCATTCGCATTTATTAAGAGTTGAACGAGACCCAAAGAAAAACTGGTTATTTATTAATCC
>JAYYCN010000060.1:0-3985 GCA_036161795.1 Bacteroidota bacterium | reverse complement strand
ATCACTTTCCTTGCAACAACCAATAGTGTTGCTACCATTCCGAAACCAGAGAAAATCGCACCGGCTACGAAATATGGAGGGAAAATCGTTGTATGCCAACCAGGAATTACAGATGTCGCAAAGTCAGCCGATACAATCGTATGCACCGAAAGTACCAATGGTGTACTAATTCCTGCTACGATTAGGGAAACTAATTCATAGCGAGCCCAAGAGCGAGTGCTTCCAACCCATCCCATTGAGAAGAAGTTGTACCAGAACTTTGCTGTTTTGGTTTTTACTTTATCGCGGATGGTCGCAATGTCTGGAATCATTCCGATGTACCAGAACAACAATGATACCGTGAAGTACGTTGAAATCGCAAATACGTCCCAAAGTAGTGGAGAGTTAAAGTTAACCCACAAACTACCAAAAGCATTCGGTAGTGGCAAGGCCCAGTATCCTACCCAAACACGTCCCATATGGAATACAGGGAACATGGCGGCGCAGATTACCGCGAAAATAGTCATTGCCTCTGCTGAACGGTTGATACTCATACGCCACTTCTGACGGAATAGTAAAAGTACCGCTGAAATCAGCGTACCCGCGTGACCAATACCCACCCAGAATACAAAGTTGGTAATGTCCCAACCCCACATCACGGATTTATTGATATTCCAAACTCCAATTCCCGTCCATACGGTCCAGAACAAACTGATTCCAAAGATGGCAAGGAAAATCACTGATAAAGTGAATCCCACTTTCCATGCAGTAGAAGGTTGATTGAGGATAGGACGAGAAATGTCTCTGGTAACGTCAGCGGCTGTTTTGTCGCCGGTTACCAACCTTTCTCTGATAATTGAATCGTGTATCATTCCTAGGGGGGTTAAATTGTTTCGTTATTTCTAACTTTAGTCATGTACTTAACAGAAGACTGAACATTCAATTCATCTAATACGCTGAATGCACGCTCGTTTTTGTATAACTTACTTATTTCACTATCTGGGTTATGCAAATCACCAAAGACAATAGCATTCGAAGGGCATGCTCTTTGACAAGCAGTTTCAACGTTTACATCTTGCATGTCTCCACCTTCACGCTTAACCCTCAATTTGGCTTCTTGAATACGTTGTACACAGAATGAACATTTTTCCATGACACCGCGTGTTCTAACTGTTACATCAGGATTGATCACCATTTTACCCAATGGGTTGTTGAAGTGGAAATCAAACGCATCGTTATCGTTATAACGAAACCAGTTGAAACGTCTTACTTTATACGGACAGTTGTTTCCGCAATATTTTGTGCCGATACAACGATTGTACGTCATCATGTTCAAACCTTCTGATGAATGCGAAGTTGCAATTACAGGACAAACAGTCTCACAAGGAGCTTGTCCACAATGCTGACACATCATTGGCTGATGAATAACTTCTACATTTTCCCAATGCTTGTATTCTCCTTTATCACCAGCATCCGTAGCATCGATATCGTTTTCACGAGTCATCTCCTCGGTCTTACCTTCTTTTTCGCTTATGAAAGAATAATAACGATCAATACGCATCCAGTGCATTTCGCGGCGCAATCGAATTTCATCCCGTCCTACAACAGGGACGTTATTCTCAATTGAACAACTTACAATACATGACCCACAACCGGTACAAGCATTTAAGTCAATGGCCATTCCCCACAAGTGATTTGGAGAACCATCCTTGCGATAATCACGCTTTTCCCAAATGGTGTACACATGTGGAGCCGCTTTCTCATTTCCGGCTTTGTTATTTTCTTTCCAAGCACCGAATGTAGTTTCACGAACTAAATCGCGACCCTCTATGCTATGGTGTGTCTGTGTTTGTGCTAAGTTGTAAGTTTCAGATCCTTTGGAGATTTTAACATTTGTAACTACCCCATTTCTCGTAGAGTTCATGAAGTTGAATGCGTTGAAACCAACTGGAGCAAATCCTTTTTCGATGCTACCACCCACTTTACCAGCGTGTGAATGACCGAAACCTACTGCCATGGATACCGTGTTATTCGCTTGACCAGGCTGAACGAAGGCTGGAACGTTTTCATATTTCACTCCATTCGCCTCGATGTTCACCGTATCGTCTTTATCAACACCCAATTTAATCGCTAATGATTTAGGCAGCGCTACATAGTTATCCCAAGTCACTTTCGAAACTGGATCTGGCATTTCGTACAACCAAGGGTTATTACCTTGAGCACCATCTTTAAGAGCAACTGCTTGGTAAACTACTAATTCTAGGTCATCATTGCCTGCTTTGCTAATATCATTTGCCAACTCTGCAACATTTCCAGAATAAGACGCGATTATCGGCTCGCTGGTATTCGCCATAGTCTTTGAATCTACAAAACCTAATTCTAATGCCTTTTGATACCCACCTTTACCGAGGTTTTCCTCCCAATAAGCATGTAAGTATAAATAATATGGAGAAGCTTCAAACTTCTGAGATAAAATTCCTTTATCGGATAAAGGATCTTTCTCTACTTTAGGTAAAGCACCTGACCAGTTCAATAAAGATTCCTCAGCCTGACGAGTATTGAATACCGGAGCAATGGTAGGCTGGGTAAAATGATACAATCCATTAATTGGCTCAGAATCTGACCAACTCTCTAAGAAGTGGTTATCAGGACAAACGTACTGACAAACCGCAGCAGTTTCATCGTTTGTAGAAGCAAATGAAATGGAAAGCTTCGCTTTTGCAATGGCTGCAGACCATTCTTTGTTATGATTAAAAACTGGATTAGTTCCGTAGAAAATCACACCGGCGATTGATCCATCTGCTAATCCTTTCAATGTTTCGTTAACGTCATTATCTGAACCAACAAATTGATTTGAATGATTCACAATGTCTATGGTATTACCATAGCTATCAAGCAACATGTTAATTCCATTGATCACGCGTTGAGTCGAAACATCATTATTGGAGGAAACAACCAATGACTTACCCATGTTTTTCATTAGGATTTTAGCTGTTTTTTCGATCGCGTTACCTGCTAATTCAGCATTATTTGGAACGGATATCTGAGCAATACCTTTTGCTTTAGCGATATAGTTGTACAAAGTTGCCACATAGGCTAATTCCTTTGAAGATTTCATAGGGAAACGATAATCAGCATTGGTACCCGTCATTGACAAAGTACTCTCAAACTGAACATGTACGCTCATTCCACCCTCAGCGTCTGGACGACGATTCTTCACGTAATCTGCCTGGAATTCAACAGGTGAAACCCACGTTCCCAAGAAATCAGCACTGAAACTTACTACTGCTTTAGCATTCGCAAAACGATAATGTGGCATCGCTCTCTTACCAAAGTCATTGGCATGCGCATCCAATATACCGTTGTATGAGACAGCATCATAAGATTTATGCTCGATATTTGGATAAGCTTCTTTAAATGCATTAATAGCACGTAAAGCAGAAGGACTATTGATTGAGTTCGAAAGCAAGACAATCTTCTTGTTAGTTGCTTTCATCACTGCAAGCTTACCTTTTATTTCAGCATCAAGAGTTGTCCAATCTTCGGTTTCTGACTTCTTCACCAAAGGATTAGCTAGTCTCTCTGTATCATATAACGATAAGATGCTCGCTTGACCAGTTGAACACATACCACCCTGTGAAAGAACTGAGTCCTGGCTTCCATCAAGCTTTATAGGTCGGCCTTCACGAACTTTTACTTCTACACCACAACCTGTAGAACAGCCTCCACAAGTTGAGCGGTAATAGTTTGCAACACCAGGAGTTACATCTTCTGGCTTCACTAAATAAGGTACGGCATGACGCACATTGGTTTTGTAACAAGATGCCAATGCAACGGCTGTCACACTAAATCCAAAGTACTTTAAAAAGTCACGTCGATTTGAATCCAATTCAAATCCCTCATCAGATAAGGCCTCATCTAGGGGTAATGCTTCCACAAACTCTCGCTTTTGATCCGCTAAAAATTGTGGATCCCGGTTTAGCTCTTCTTCACCTTTCCAATATTT
>JAYYCN010000059.1:0-7466 GCA_036161795.1 Bacteroidota bacterium | reverse complement strand
GATTATTTCCTAATCCAGCCTCTGATATGGTTTGGGTAAGCGTTAATAACGGATTCTTAGAAACCGTTAATGTATTGAGTACATCAGGTCAGAAGGTAGCTTCACATAACAACCTTAAGACAAAACGATTCCAATTATCAATCGAAACATTGACATCGGGTCAATACATAATTGAATCCATTCATAGCAATGGTATTTCAAGAAATTGGATCATAAAAAATTAATTGATACATGTACCGCATTCGCAGGGTAGTTTCACTGCTATGCATCATTGCTAGTGGGTTGGGTCAGCTAATCGCCCAAACCCACCACGGCAATTTTAAAATTTGTTCACCCTTTACGGTAATTGACGATCAGAATAATCGGATTTCTCAACTACCGATTAAGGTTTCTCTCCTTGACACGACTTACGAGACATTCACCGATAACAATGGTGAATTCATCATACTGAGCTCACGTAGAATCGATTCTGCCAAACTATCTATTGATCCTAAATACGGCAAATTACCCAATCAAAAGGTCTATCCTTTGAAAAATAAAGAGACCATTACCTTACGTATATTCAGTCATTTTAAGAGGGTAAATCCTGTTTCTATCACCGCAAGTGTTAATCCAAGATTAGCCACAGACAACCCCTACTCCATTCGTGTTATTGATAAGCAGACCATTCAGAAAATGGCTGCTCAAAACGTAACTGAAGTTCTTCAGAACCAATCCGCTGTAATCATTAACCAAGACCCAAACTTGGGCTCATCCGTACAATTACAAGGTCTTGGAGGACAAAATATTAAATTCCTCATCAACGGAGTTCCGATGATTGGACGCTTAAATGGAAATATCGACGTAAGCCAAATTCCAACAGAAAGTATTGAACGCATAGAAATTGTTGAAGGTCCTATGAGCGTGGTTTATGGTACCGATGCCATTGGCGGTGTCATCAACATCATTACAAAAGCTCCAGTAAAAAACTCGAGTCAAACAGGTTTAACACTATTCGCTGATGGAGTAGGTAATTATAATCAGGATATTCAGTTCACCCAATTTTTTCGTTCGACAGCCGATCAGCACATTGCCTTGAAAGCGAATGCAGGTAGGCAATTCTTCAGAGGGTTCGACTTTAACAGAAATACAAGGCAATTTGACTGGAAGCCAAAATCTAGATTGTACGGAAATGCTGAATTATTATATACGAACAAAAGACTAAAGCAATCAATACGTTACAGTGATTATTATGAATTCCTTATCGATCGCAGCGATGCAGAATTCAATCTACTAACGATTACTGGATATAACAATTACTTCCACACCCGAAGAAGGGATCTAATAACTGTGACTGAAATTCGCTGTTCACCAACTCACAGTTTCCGATTCCAAAATGCCCTTAATCACTATCGTCGCGAAAAGTATAATGTGAGGAGGAATTTGGTCACTGGAACTGAAATCCCTACTAGGTCTGAAGACCAAGATACGACGTTAAATATCGCGTTCAACTTTAGGGGTCTTTGGGAATATCGGTCATTGTCTAAAAAGTTCACTTCTCTAGTGGGATATGAAGTGCAACAAGAGTCTTTAACCACACAAAGATTAACAGCACAAGATCCACTCTTGGATGCAGCAATATTCACCTCCCTTGAATATTCACCAATCCTAGGATTTACTGTCAAACCTTCTGCGAGAATCGCTTATAATCGCACGTTCGGGACGAATCCGCTACCTGACATTACAGGACCTTCTCTTAAAATGGCACCCGTTATACCCTCTATTCAATTGAAAGGAGACCTATCCAAACACTCGACCTTTCGTGCTTCATATGCACAAGGTTTTAGAGCGCCAACTGCAAAAGAATTGTACTTCTTATTTGTAGATATAAATCATAACGTCCAAGGGAATCCTAATTTGAAATCAGAGCAATCAGACAACATAAATTTTTCAGTTGACTACCGTCATGCGATTACACCAATAGTGGCAGCCACTTTCAAAGTCTCAAGTTTCTATAATGATATCCGCGATGAAATTCAATTAAGCCTGCTGAATCCGAACACCAATCTTTATCGATACATCAACATTGGGGAAATGAGGAGCATGGGGCTCAACGCGCAAACCAAGGTGTATTATGTTAGATTTGAACTTTCAACTAGCGTTAGCTACATATCGAACGAGTCGAAAGTGGATGAAATATCTGATGCACAAACCTGGAATGTATATCAAGGTACTGCAAATCTTTCCTACCGGTTTAATTTAAACCGTACTCAAATACAATGGTTCAGTCGCTATACAGGCCGAACCATAGGATTTTACAGTACCGGTCTCACCTACGAAATCAGTGATTACTATCTTGCTGATTTAAATATTTCCCACGAATTCAGTAAAAATGCACTGCTCCAAATGGGAGTAAAAAATCTCTTTAACGTGGGTCAGATTCAAAATACAGCCCCGGTAACTGGTGTGCATTCATCCAATGGAAGTGGCTTAAATATTGCAATGGGAAGAAACCTATTTGTAAGGTGTGTAATAAATTTGTGATGCTATAATGAAAAGATTTATTTCATACATCCTCTTAGTTTCACTTCTACTCATCCATTTGGTTTCATGCCACAAAGAAGAAGAGTTATATCCTGCACCTCAAGTAGCTAAAGGTTTACAAACCCAAATCTTTGAAATGGGCGAAAATTATAGTAATCAACTATTTTTTGATTTCGAAAGTCAACGAACCGCCACGAACGAGTATGGCTTGTGGGATATCGGATTATCATGCGATGGTATTCCGCATGCCATCATTTGCGCGGGTAAAAATACCAATTATTCCGTTGCTCGAATATCAGGATTACCGATTGAGAACATTAAAGATATTAACTTCAAATCACTCAATTGGAAATACGATGACCCTAAAGGTAATATTGACTCAAATGCGCTCTCTGGATGCTTTACCAAGGTTGATTTGGGTTATGAGGGGAATCCAAATGAAGTATTCATTTTAGACTTAGGCTCAGATTCTAGCACAGAAAACAGATACGTTAAACTTCAATTTATTTCTGCAATAGGCGGAAATTATCAATTCAAATGGGGTTATGTTTTCGATAGCATCATCCAACGTGTAACACTTAAGACGAATGAAAGTCGAAATTATGTGTATTACTCTTTTGGCAAGCAAAGAGAGGTAGAAAACGAACCCGTTGACAATAAAAATTGGGATGTGGTGTTTACCACATACAAGGATGCGATTCCCGATAAAAATGGTGTTATTTATCCATACATAATCCGTGGTGTACTTATTAATACCAAGAAAGTAGAAGTAGCAGAAGTTAGTGATGTTATTCCGTTCAATGATTTAACGTACGCAGATGCCATTCAGAACACCTATTCAAAAACGCTCAATGAAATTGGTTATGACTGGAAAGAGTATGACCAAGATGCCTCAAAATACACCATCGTACCCAATAAATATTACTTATTGAGAACCAACAAAGAGAATTATTTTAAATTGCGTTTTGTTGATTTCTATGACGATCAAGGGAGGAAAGGTTTTCCTAAGATGGCATGGGAATTATTAAATCCATAAAAATGAAACACACCATTAGCATACTTGGGGCTTGCTTAATTAGCACGTCCATTTTCGCACAGAGTGAATCACATGCGCACCATCAAATGGCCGCAGTAGAAAATAAGTTGGAGGCACATTTGAAAAACTTACGCCAACTCACCTTTGGTGGTGATAACGCAGAGGCATACTTCTCATTTGACAATAAATCCCTGGTTTTTCAAAGCAATAACAAAGCCTGGGGATTGGGTTGTGATCAAATTTTCTTCAGTTCCATAGAGGGCTTTGGAGGAACTGATTACAAACCCCAAATGGTGAGTACAGGTTTAGGAAGAACCACTTGCTCGTATTTTTTGCCAGGAGACTCAACCATGCTTTACGCGAGTACCCATTTAGGAAATAACGAATGTCCTCCAGTTCCAGAAACCAACGGGGTATACCTCTGGCCCATATATGAGGACTTTGATATTTTTGTCACTGATAAAAAAGGTAAAATTATAAAGCAACTAACCAATGAACCTGGTTATGATGCTGAGGCAACTGTTAGCCCTGACGGAAAATCCATCGTATTTACGAGTTCTCGGAGCGGTGATTTAGAACTTTACATCGTGGATATTGATGGCAATAATATACGCCAGATCACTAATCAGCTGGGATATGACGGAGGAGCTTTCTTTTCTCCAGATAGCAAAAAGCTAGTTTTCAGATCTTCTAGACCAAAAACCGAGGAGGAGATCAAGACATACAAAGGTTACCTAAGCCAAAATTTAGTAGCCCCAACGAACATGGAGATTTACACCGTGAACATTGACGGTTCTGATTTGAAGAAAGTGACAAGTTTAGGGAAAGCCAATTGGGCTCCTTTTTATCATCCATTAGGCGAAAAAATCATTTTTTCCAGTAACCATCACAGTAACAGAGGGTATGATTTCCAACTGTACATGATAAACGAGGATGGAACAGGTCTAGAGCAAATCACCCACAATAGTATGTTCAATGCATTCCCTATGTTCTCACCTGATGGAAAAAAGTTAATTTTCAGTTCAAATCGTAATAACGGAGGAACTAGAGATACCAATCTTTTCATCGCCGACTGGGTCGAGTAAGGGCTATGCTTACTCGTACCGAAGGAATTGTAATTAAAAGAATCCCTTATACGGATAGTTCCGCAGTAGTTCATATATATACCAAAGAGAATGGATTAGTCCCCTTTCTGTTACAAGGGCTTGGAAAAGCTAAATCAAAAGTTGCTTACTATCAGATTGGTCAACTCTTAGAAATCAATTACAACCATAAAAGTTCTGGTGGATTAAATCGAATTAGGGAAGTTACTCTCCTCAATGGATATCAATTACCCATTGATTTCCACACACAACAACTGCTCTTTTTCTATATTGAAGTCATTCAACAATCGGTTGAGGAGGCTCATGCAGATCATGATTTCTTTGATTTTGTAGTACAACAATTCACAGAACTTGATCAGAATATCAACCTTTCATGGGCGCCTATTATTTTTTTAATGGGTATATCTAAAAGCCTTGGATATGGAGCTTCAGAAAATATGCTTTTCCCTCATGACGGAGATCTCCGAGATATCATTCAGGTTTTGAATAAGGGCCAATTACCAAAAGGCACCAAGAATATTAGACGATTAATCCTGAATCGACTAATTAAATATTTTGAGTCGGATATTTTTTCTGGAAAAACGTTAAAGTCCGTTGAAATCTTACAAGAGCTTAACGATTGACAATCGCGGTTTCTTCTTCTGAAATGTAGTGCATAGCCAAATCAACCATATTGGCTGACCCAATGAATAATGGGCAACATTGATGTAATTGTTTGGGTTGAACTTCCATAATGCTTCCTCCCCCATAGGTTGCCTTCCCACCGGCTTGTTCTGCTAAAAAAGCCATTGGATTACATTCATACATCAGTCTTAGTTTGCCATTAGGATAACCCGTGGTTCCAGGGTACAAGAAAACTCCGCCTTTCAACAAATTCCGATGAAAATCAGCAATCATTGACCCGATATAACGCGCTTTGTATGGACCCGCTTCATTACTCTTAAAATAATCAATATAGGATTTCACTCCCTGAGAGAAATCATTGTAATTACCCTCATTCACCGAAAAGATTTTCCCGTTTGATGGAGTTTGAATGTTGGGATGCGACAAACAGAATTCTTGAAGTGCATCATCTAGAGTAAAACCGTTTACACCTTGCCCGGTGGTATAAACCAACATGGTGGAACTGCCGTAAAATACATAACCAGCAGCTACCTGCTCATTGCCTGTTTGTAAGCATTCCTGCAGGTTGGGTGACTGTTCTGCATTCTGGCGTTTATAAACGGAGAATATCGAACCGATACTAACATTTACATCGATATTACTACTTCCATCCAACGGATCAATGGCTACGATGTATTTTTCGTGATCACAGCCTGCTACATAAACCACTCCTTCATTTTCTTCGGAGATGATCATACTAACTTCTCCCGTTCGTGAAAGAGCAGAAATGAAAATATTATTAGCCAAAACATCTAATTTCTGTTGATCTTCTCCATGGGTATTCACTGATCCGTCTTGACCAAGGATATCTATGAGACCAGCTTTTCGAACATCCCTATTCACAATCTTTGCAGCCAATTCTATTGCACGAAAAATTCGACTTAAAGAACCGTCTGCTTGGGTATGAAGTGCCTGTTGGTCGACAATAAACTGCCCTAGTGTGGTTATTTCAGATTGAGGCATGTAATGTGTAATGAAAGCGTTTATTTTGCAAAGCAAAGCAAAAACCTTCTATTTTCCTTAAAATTCAACATAAAAAGTAATGCGTATTTATAAGTTTGGTGGTGCTTCAGTAAAAGATGCGTCTGGCATTAAAAATGTAGCCCAAATTATCGCTGAGCGCGACAAGAATGACCTACTTGTCGTGGTATCTGCAATGGGTAAAACCACGAATTCATTGGAGAAACTGATATCAGCTGCATACAATAAGTCCACTGAAGTTAGCGAACTACTACTAAGTGTTAAAATGAAACATTTATCTATCGTAAAAGAATTATTTAACGAAGATGAGGTGATGTATTTTTACGAGATTGAAAATCTCTTTTTAGAGTTAGAATGCATGCTTGAAAATGAGCAACTTTTAGAAGATTACGATTTTCTTTACGATCAGGTTGTCGGTTTCGGAGAACTAATTTCTACCCGTATTATTAGTGGATACCTTCTCAAAATTGGAGTTCGCAACCAATGGGTTGATGCACGCAATTTTATCATTACAGACAGTCGCCATCGCGATGCACGGGTGCAATGGGAGGAAACCGAGAAAGTTATTCAACACAGACTTGAACCGCTTTCAAAAAAGAACTTATTAATTACTCAAGGGTTCATTGGTCGAGGCAGTAAAGGAGAGACAACTACCCTTGGGAGAGAAGGGTCAGATTACACCGCTGCCATATTTGGCAAATTATTACGCGCAGAAAGTGTGAGCATTTGGAAAGATGTGGATGGCGTTTTAAATGCTGATCCCAAGAAATTTGAGGATACCGTTCTTATTCCAGAACTAACATACAATGACGCCATTGAACTTGCGTATTATGGGGCATCTGTGATCCATCCGAAAACCATTCAACCTCTAAAAGCAGTTGGCATTCCGTTGTATGTCCGCTCATTTATAAACATACAAAAACAAGGAACACGAGTATTTGAAGGGCATGGTAGCTTAAATGTCCCATGTAAAATCTTAAAGGAGGATCAAACCTTAATTGAGATTGTAAGCAGGGACTTTACTTTCATCGCGGAGAATCATCTGCGAGATATATTTGAATTATTCACCAATCATAAAGTGCGGGTAAATATCATGCAAAACTCTGCTATACATTTCCGATGTGTAATTGATGCAAAAGAAAACCAACACTCCCCGCTTT